>JBBSJX010000303.1:0-5351 GCA_038256825.1 Chitinophagales bacterium | reverse complement strand
AACATCGTTGTGTCACTCACTTGTACCGCACAACATATTGCAGCAGTACTAACATAAGTGTATTTAACAATGGTTAACTTACTTTAGTTGTGGCCTGCTGCCAAAACATATACGGTACAAGTGAGTGACACAACGATGACGCCATGTAAACCAACTGCTGGCTAAAAAATAAACCACAACAAAATTAGTTATGCTTCTGTTTGGGTTGTACCAAGCACACCCAACTCTTTTCCTACTTTGGTAAAGGCGTCAATGGCCGCATCCAGGTGCTCGGGTTCATGGGCCGCACTTAGCTGCACCCGTATGCGAGCAAGGCCTTTGGGCACCACAGGAAAAAAGAAGCCAATAACATAAATCCCTTCTTCCAAAAGGCGGGCGGCAAACTTTTGAGCCACACTTGCCTCGTACAACATAATGGGTACAATGGGGTGATCGCCCGGCTTAATTTCAAATCCCGCCTCAGTCATTTTGCTGCGGAAGTACTTTGTATTAAACTCCAGTTTATCGCGTAGTTCGGTTGTATGGGTAAGCATATCCAACACCACAATGGAAGCGCCCACAATGCTGGGGGCAACCGTATTGCTGAATAAATAGGGGCGACTGCGCTGGCGCAACATTTCAATAATCTCTTTTCGGCCACTGGTAAAACCACCACTGGCACCGCCCAGGGCTTTGCCCAAAGTACCGGTAATTATATCTATACGCCCCATAACATTGCGGTACTCATGTGTGCCTCTGCCGGTAGCTCCCAAAAAACCACTTGAATGGCATTCGTCCACCATAACAATAGCATCGTACTTATCGGCCAGGTCGCAAATTTTATCTAACTGTGCAATGGTTCCGTCCATGCTAAATGAGCCGTCGGTAACAATAATGCGGCTGCGCGATTTGTGTGAGCTGATCAGCTTTTCTTCCAGGTCCTTCATATCGTTGTGCTCGTAACGGAAGCGTTTTGCTTTACACAGGCGCACGCCATCTATAATAGACGCATGGTTGAGTGCATCGCTGATGATAGCATCTTCATCGCTAAACAAAGGTTCAAAAACACCTCCATTTGCATCAAAAGCAGCGGCATACAAAATGGTATCTTCTGTGCCGAGGAAGGTGGATAATTTTTGCTCCAGCTCCTTATGAATATCCTGGGTGCCGCAAATAAACCGTACACTGCTCATACCATAGCCATGAGTATCGATGGCCTGGTGTGCTGCCTCAATTACTTTGGGATGCGAGGATAAACCGAGGTAATTATTAGCACAAAAATTAAGAACGGTTTTACCGTTCACTATAATTTCGGCACCTTGCTGGCTGGTAATTACCCGTTCATTTTTATATAAGCCTGCCTGCTCAATTTCCTGTAATTCTTCCCTTACGCGGGTTACAAAAGCTTCGTTCATATGGTTGTTTTTTACGGTGCCAAAGGTAGCATTTACTACAGTGGTTCAATAAACAGGATTTTAATAATTTAAACTCACGCGTCAGGATAATTTAAATAAGGAAGAATGTTTTGTAAAACAAGTAGAGATGTTAACCATATGTGAAACCACTAGTTTCCCACAGATTTTAATTAAAACCTGTAACATTCAGCGATTAACTTCGTAATAACTGCAGTCAAACTAATTATTATGAACCCGAAACAATGTTGCAGAAGCATTTTCGTATTTATGGTAGCTCTTGCATGTGCGTTATTTTTGTATGGTGCCATTGGAGTGTCTGCCGAAAATATTGCGCTTAATACCCCTCCAGTAAGTCAGCCATGCCTGGAAACCCAGGTTGACAAAAGCAATAATGAATTTATTTTCTTCGAATCTGTTTCCCGTTACATGGTTATTTCTTTAATAAAATAATTTGCATCCGGCGGTGGCCGGATTTTTTTTTCTTTAAATGTAACTTTTAAATTCCTCCAACGTATAACCTACAAAGCAACCATCCGAACATCCCTATTGTTTTATGACTGAGCAACAATACAATGAATGTGTTAATCAATATGCCGATAATGTTTACCGGTTTATAGTTAAGAATTTAAAACATGAGGAAGATGCACGGGATATAATTCAGTCAGCTTTTGAAAAATTGTGGCGCAACCGGGATGCTGTAGAAAATGATAAATGCAAATCGTATTTGTTTACAGTGGCCTACAACCAAATGATTGATCATATAAGAAAGGCTAAGCGAATAATATTAAAGGAATCCTTTCATGAGGAAGCAAAAGGGGCAGTAAAACAAACCAATCAACGTAACGCAAAAGAGTTGTTACACGAAGCCCTAAACCGCTTAAGCGAAACACAACGTAGCCTGGTAATGCTTAAAGATTACGAAGGATATAATTATGATGAAATAGGCCGGATTACAGGATTAAACGAAAGCCAGGTGAAGGTGTATTTACACCGGGCACGCATAGCCTTAAGAAATTACCTGGTTAGTCCGGAAAATGTAATGTAGAAATAAGAAAAAGTATTAATAAAGAAGAATTAAAACGTAACGGAACATCTAAAAATAAAGCAGTGAACATTAACCGACATAATTACGAGGAGCTTTTTTTGATGTATGTTGACAATGAACTTACACCTGAGCAACGAACCGCAGTGGAACGGTTTGTTATACAAAACCCTGACCTGGCGAATGAATTACAAAAGTTGCAGCAAGCAACATTAATACCTGAGGAAGCATTACAGTTTACAGGTAAGGAACTTTTATATAAACAAGACACCAGTATTAACCTGGTTAATTGTGAAGCCTATTTTCTTTTGTATTTAGATGATGAATTGAGCTTAAAAGAAAGAAATGCTGTAGAGAAATTTGTATTGCAACATCCCCAGGTACAACCATCTTTTACTTTATTACAATCAACCCAGCTTAAACCTGAAACGATAGAGTTTAAATACAAGGAAAGCCTTTACCGAAAAGAAGAAAGGCGAATAATACCATTAAGATGGATGAGAATGGCGGCTGCGGCAGCCATACTTGGAGCGGTAACTTTATTGTACAATGTGATACCGTTTAATAATAAGGTTTTAGATAATCCGGCAACAGTAGCACAACAAAAAACAAAGCCCTCTTCAACAGCAAATACTAATCAGAATGCTCCACAGAAAGCATCAACGGTAAAAAAAGCAGTAGCTGAAAACACTATAGCAAAACAGTTACCTGAAAAACCAAAGGCAGAAGTATTAAAAGCAACAAAACCAATTGAGCAAAACAAATCCAACCAAAATACAGGAACTGCGAACCTTTTTGCAAAAACAATTAACCGACCTAAACGCAATTTGAAAAACACAACGGCTTCTGAATTAAATATTAAACCTCAACAAAAATTTAATATTAAACTGGCAGAAGAATTTGCGCTGAATAAACTCAATACAGAACCATCAAATTCTCAAAAAATAAAGAATAACCAGCCATCCTTAAATCCAATAGCAGAAAATAATACGATGGCACTTGCAAAAAACGCAATAAATCAGGATGTTGAATTTCATCAGACTATTTATAGTGAAATAGATGTAAATAACGAAGATGATAACACTATTTTTTTCGGCTCAGCAAGGCTAAACAAAAACAAAATGCGGGGCTTGCTAAAAAAAGCCACCAGCCTCTTTGATAAAAGAGCCGACAGAACAGAGGAAAATAATTAAACAACCGAATTGCAGGTATATTAAAAGCATATAATTCCAAAAAAAAATCAAGTATGAAAAGGACATTTATTCTAGCAGCAACTATAATGGTTGCAATAACCGGTTTTGCCCAAACCGACAGTACCACTCAACAATCCGATACTCTTAAGGTGGGCAAATTCATCATTATAAAAAAGAACAAAGGCGGGGATAATGAAAAATCTACCACTGTCATAATTGACAGAGCTCCACGCAAGCCTACAAATATTAGTACCAACTGGTGGATATTTGACCTGGGCTTTGCCAATGTAAAAGACGAAACCAACTATGGCTCACCTGCTGCAAATAGTTATTTAAAAACATTAAGACCCGGCGAACCCAACTTTACCAAAGATGACCTGAGACTAAGAGCAGGAAAGACTTCCAACGTAAACCTTTGGTTTTTTATGCAACGATTAAATGTAACAAAAGGCGTTTTAAATTTGAAGTATGGCCTGGGTTTGGAGATGTTTAACTTTCGTTATGAAGATAACATAAGCTACCATAAAAACCCGGCATATATATTTAGAGACAGTATTCAGTTTTCAAAAAATAAACTGTACGCCGGTTACCTTACCGTGCCTTTCATGGTAAATTTAAATACCCATCCAGGGTATAAAAAAGGGCTTAGTTTTAGCGCAGGCGTTAGTGCCGGTTACCTGGTTGGTAGCCGTAACAAACAAATTAGCGGCGAGAGGGGTAAAATAAAAACTAAGGGTGATTTTGACCTGGAGCAATTTCGCATAGCCTATATAGGCGAGCTTGGTATTGGTCCCGTTCGCTTGTTTGGCTCCTACAGTATTAAACCCCTGCACGAAACTGGTTTAAAACAATATCCATACAGCTTAGGAATTCGGTTTAGTAATTGGTAAAGTAAAATATACAACACATTAAAAAAGCCACCGGTTAAAAGGTGGCTTTTTTATGTAAACCAAAAAGACCGCAAACAAATTGCGGCCTCTTTTATTATATTGAATTTAAAGGTTAGTATCTGCCATCTTTTTTGTCCTTAGACCTACCAACACCATAACCAACACCTGCTCCAATTACTCCACCAATTATAGCTCCTTTACCTTTCTTTTTGCTAATAATAGCACCTAATACAGCACCTGAACCGGCACCAATTGCGGTTCCCTTAGCTGCCTTACTCCATCCTTTATTTTGGGTGGTTTGAGGGTCTGACTGTGTGGTAGAAGTATTTGTACCTGAAGTTGATGAACTGCTTGTTGAAGCAGTACCCGAAGTACTACCAGGCCTTTTCACCGCTTTGGGTGCAGGCTTAGTTACGGCTCCAGTACCTGCAACAGCATTAGGATTAGATGACTTGGTTACTGTTGTTGTGGTTATTGTTGTAACGGTGGAATCGTTAACTCCATTAAGGTTCATAACCTTTCCCTGGTCGTTGTATAAACCAATGGTATCTGCGGTTACTAGATCTTTAGTTATTTCAGTACCCGTTTTTGGGTTATTGCTACAAGCCGCAAACATGGTTGCTATTGCTAAAGCTGTTAGTGTGTATTTCATATTATTTGTTTTAAGAGTGAAATTTTTCAATAAACTTTTTTTAAATTTTTAATTTTGTTCTTTGCCCCTATTAGTGAAAACTGTGCCAGAAAAATATTTACCCTTTTTTTAGGTTCTAACACATTCTCAAATAATCGTTTAGGGTAATGAAATTTATGTTTCCATCTATCGCTATTTTTT
>JBBSJX010000302.1:0-5363 GCA_038256825.1 Chitinophagales bacterium | reverse complement strand
TCAACATAATTATCATCGAAGGTGAGGCAAATGCCGGGCTCTGTAATGTTACCATTCTTGGTTTCCAGTTTGGTACATCCATTTAATACAAGCAGTAATACAATAAAAATTAAAAACCTCATAATACGTTTTTGGCCGGTTGCAATATCAATGAATATTGTTTTGTTATAATTAAAAGTTGCTAAAATTCAACACCTAAAGGCTTAAAATCAGCCTAAATTAATAATGAACGTTATCGAGACCTTTACATTTAATTCCTATATACTTTTTTTATACAATCCTAAATAGCTAAATCAACTTTAATTCTCAGTAATAACGTTTTTTTTAGCCAAACTAAGATGTAGCTTTCCTTAAAATATTTTTATGGGATTCGATCAATACCACGAACCGGCCAGCGAACTGTCTGCCGAAACACGCACTATGGCCCGCATGCTTGCCGCCCTTATTGAAGAAGCTGAAGCCATTAACTGGTACCAACAAAGAATTAGCATTGAGAAAGACCAGGACGCAAAGGCCATTATGCAAAATGCCCAACAGGAAGAGTTTAAACATTTTGGTATGGACCTGGAGTTTTTACTACGAAAAATGCCCAAGTGGCGAACCACGCTAAAATCAATACTTTTTACTGAGGGTGATATTGTAGAGCTGGGAGAAAAGGGAGAAGAAAAAGCGGATGCTTAATACATAAAAGTTCTGCTTAATCGGCTGCGCTATGTAAGTTTATTTTACATGCCGTTTATAAAAAAACACCCACCATACAGGGTATGGCGGGTGTTTACATTTAAAACGAAATAGCGCTAGCTTATTATTCTAAGCTTGGCGTAATTGAGCATTATCTTTTTTTCTCCATTATTTTCGAACACAACTGTTGCAACAGGGTTATGGGCTGAGCCTTCCATTTTGGTTACTTCGCCAAAGCCAAATTTTTGATGCTCCACTTTTTGACCGGGTTGTAATCCACTGGTATTGCTGGGTGCAAAATCGGCGGCTGGTTTGTGTTCCACTACTTTAGGTATGGCGGGGCCGGCAGGCATATAAACGGGTTTATTTTCCTTACGCGATGGTGGCGGGCCATATTGCTGTTCAACACTTGCTGAGTTACTCTTCCAACCGCCGCCGCCACTACTCATACGGTCGAAGGCTGAAGTGCCGCCAAAGTCGTTGTGGCCCTGGTTACGGGCACCCCCACCCGCAAAACTGCGATCAATGTGTTTTTCAGGCATTTCTTCAATAAACCGGCTGGGTTCGTTTTGTACCAGTTGCCCAAAACGATAACGGGTATTGGCATAAGTAAGCCACAAATGTTTTTTTGCCCTGGTGATAGCCACGTAAAACAGCCGACGCTCCTCTTCAAGTTCTTCCCTTGTATTTATAGCCATAGAGTTAGGAAACAATGTTTCCTCTATACCACCAACAAACACACAGGCAAACTCTAATCCCTTTGCAGCGTGAATGGTCATCAGTTTAACCACATCGCTGTTTTCTTTATCATCATCTGCATCGGTTAATAAAGTAATCTGCTGCAGGTAGCTACCTAAGGTTTTATCACCTAACTCACCATCATCGTTGCTGGGGCTTTCAGTCCATTCTTTAATGGAGTTCAGCAACTCCTGAATGTTTTCGTAGCGTGCAAGGCCTTCTGTGGTTTTATCGTTAAACAGGTCCTTAACTATACCGGTATGTTTACCCACCTGCACCGCCACATCATAGGCGTTTTTATCGGTAAGCATACTCCTGAAGTATTTAATCATGGTAACAAAACCATTAATTGCTTCCAGTGTGCCTGCTTTAAATCCGAACTCGGCTGCCCGGGTAAGCACCTCCCACATGGAGAGCTGGCGTTCATTCGCAAAAATCACACTCTTTTCCATGGTAGTTTTACCAATACCACGAATCGGGTAGTTAATTATACGTTTCAGCGCCTCTTCATCCTGTGGGTTTACTATTACGCGTAGGTAGGCCAATACGTCTTTAATCTCTTTGCGCTGGTAAAAACTCTGGCCACCATAAATACGGTAAGCAATCCCCATACGGCGCAGGCTTTCCTCAAACGACCGGCTTTGTGCGTTGGTACGATATAAAATGGCAAAATCCCGGTTAAAAAAATGGTTACGAAGTTTTTGTTCCTGTATGCTATCTGCAACAAACTTACCCTCATCGTTATCGGTCATGGTACGTACCAGCCTTATCTTATCACCTTCTATATTTTCCGTCCACAGGTTTTTTGGTATCTGACCTTTATTGTTTTTGATTATCTCGTTTGCTACATTTAAAATGCTTTGCGTACTGCGGTAATTCTGCTCCAGCTTTACAATTTTTACATCATCATAATCTTTCTGAAACTGCAATATGTTTTCGATGGTGGCACCGCGAAAGCTATAAATACTCTGGGCATCATCTCCTACCACTCCAATGTTTTCGTGTACGGCTGCAAGTAATTTAATAATCTGGTACTGGGCACTATTGGTATCCTGATACTCATCAATCATTACATACTTAAACTTGTGCTGGTATTTGTACAACACATCCGGGTTATCGCGCAGCAGTTCATACATTTTAAACAGCAGGTCATCAAAATCCATTGCACCGTTTTTAAAGCAACGGGCTGCATAACTTTTATAAATCTGCCCTATCATAGGCCTGTTAGCCCGCGTGTCTTCCTGGGTAATATAATAATCATGTTCATATTCGTTAGGGCCTACTAAACCGTTTTTAGCCGATGAAATCCTGTTATGCACTATGCTGGGTTTGTAGTGCTTATCATCAAGGTTCATTTCTTTCACCACCGTTTTAATAACACTGCGGCTATCATCCGTATCGTAAATGGTAAAATTGTTGGGGTATCCAATTTTGTGCGCCTCGGCTCTGAGTATGCGGGCAAACACACTATGAAACGTACCTATGTATAAATTGCGGGCTTCAGATGATCCTAGGATTTTACATACCCTTTCCTTCATTTCGGCGGCAGCTTTGTTGGTAAAAGTGAGCGCCAGAATATTGAAAGCATCAATTTTATGTTCCGACATCAGGTGTGCTATCCGGGTTGTAAGCACCTTTGTTTTGCCACTTCCGGCGCCGGCCACAATAATAATCGGGCCGTCCTTATGCACCACTGCTTCGCGTTGCTGCTCGTTCAATTCACTTAAATAATTACCCATGTGGCGAAGGTACGAACCCCCTGCCTCAAAAATGGTAGCCCTAACATGATTTGATCATTTTTAGCATGCGCAGGGTTTAGATTTTTTGGTACCCGGCTGGGTTGCAAATATTTAGCAGCCGTTGCGTCGCACACTTATACCGCATAACCAAAGCAACAGTTTTAAAACTTAACTTTTAATATTTCAATTTATCTTTTGTATTCTCAACTCAACTTTATCTACAACCATCTTCCCCTATCTTTAAATTTTAAAGCACAATACGCCACCTATTATGGAAGAAACAAATACTGCATTTATTACCAACGATGCCGTTGTACTGGGAATACTGTTTATAATTTTAAGCGCTGTTTTTTATACATCTGGTTCTTCCAGACCATTTTGGGTAAAATTTTATAAAGTGGTTCCGGCCATATTGCTTTGTTATTTTATACCTGCACTGTTTAACACCTTTGGCATTATTTCAGGCGAAAAATCGCAACTATATACTGTAGCCTCCCGGTATTTTTTACCTGCGAGTCTTATTTTATTAACCATAGGGGTAGATATACCTGCATTACAAAAATTAGGTGGCAAGGCTTTGATTATGTTTTTTGTGGGCACAGCAGGTATTATGATTGGCGGACCGCTGGTTTTATTTATCGTAGGGTCTCTTGATCCAACTATGCTCATGTTTGGCGATGAGGAAGTGTGGCGGGGACTGGCAACAATTTCGGGTAGCTGGATAGGTGGTGGTGCTAATCAGGCCGCAATGCTGGAGGTTTTTGGAGCCAGCAAGTCCCTTTTTGGTCAAATGATAGCCGTGGATGTACTGGTAGCAAATGTATGGACAGCTTTACTGCTTTTGGGCTCGCAACACAACGATCGCATAAACCGATGGTTAAAAGCCGATAATTCAGCCATAGTAACCCTTGAAAAAAAGATGGAACAGGTTGAATTAACATCGATGAAAAAATCGGGTACAAGAGAGTGGATGATTGTTTTAGGAATAGCTATTGGATTAACGGGCATATCACATTTTATGGCCGATTGGCTGGCGCCCTTCTTTTTAAGAACCTTTCCCGGATCTGCAAGGTATTCCCTCACCAGCTCGTTTTTCTGGATTGTGGTTATTGCAACTACATTTGGCTTGCTGCTTTCGTTTACTAAAGCACGTAAACTGGAATCGTATGGTGCCTCAAACTTTGGAACTGTTTTTCTTTATTTCCTTGTTGCCACAATTGGTATGAATATGAATTTGGCTGCAATTTTAGACAACCCAAAACTGTTTCTTATTGGCGGCTTATGGATTTTGTTTCATGTGATTATTATGCTGACCGTAGCTAAAATTATCAGGGCCCCTTTCTTTTTTGTAGCCGTGGGCAGCCAGGCTAATATTGGTGGTGCTGCATCGGCACCCATTGTAGCAGCTGCTTTTAATAAATACCTGGCACCGGTGGGCGTTTTGTTAGCCGTGTTGGGTTATGCGGTGGGTACTTACGGCGCTTATTTATGCGGATTGGCCATGCAGGCGGTTTTTGAAATACTGCGTTGATATTCAAAAACCTGTTGGTAAAGAACTCAGTTAGTTTAAATGTTAGCGCAGCGCCACTTAAATTATTTATCGTTGAAGGTCTGTGACCAGCAATCGTGGTATGCAGCGCTATATTTCATTAAATCTTCTTCATCTTTCTACTGCCGGACAAAGGTCCTGCTATCATGAAAAGTTTAGGTGATCCCTTATAGTGATCCGTTGGAACACTTAAATTAACTGAGCCCAACGTAAACCTTAGGCAGAACAGGCAAATGTATTCTTACTTTAAAAAAGTAAATTTGTTTAAATAAAATAATTATGGAAATATCAAATGTTCGTCAACGACTACATGAATTTATTGACACAATAGAAGATAAAAAAGCTGAAGCTATTTATACCCTTTTTATTGATGAAATAGATAGTGATAGTAGCAGGAGAAATTTGGTACAGAAAGAGCGGGACAAATATTTACATGAGGAAGGTAAATCTTATAGCTGGGATGAGGTAAAAGAAATGGCTAAGAATAAAGATAAAAGGCATGCAATATAAGATGGTAATCCGCCCTTTGGCCGCTATAGAAATAATTGAAGCTTATGATTGGTACGAGTTGCAAAAAGAAGGCTTGGGTATAGATTTTTTAAATGAGTTAGAGAACTTCTATAACAGCTTGCTTCGTAATCCTCATACATATTCGT
>JBBSJX010000301.1:0-5370 GCA_038256825.1 Chitinophagales bacterium | reverse complement strand
TTTGTAAAGAACATGGTAAAAATTTGATATTAAAATTATTATTAAAACCGTAATACAAATTGTTACGGTATAACAGTTTTCAATGCAAGTGCTTATAAATTATCTTCATATTCCCGACCAAAAAATATCTATCGTAAGTAGCAGTGGATCTCATATGCTCAGGTTTCAGGATACTGATAATAATTTCAAAAATAAAATAAATGCCGCAAAGCCATTTTGCCTTGCAGTAAGTAGTTTAAGTGCTAATAAGAACTTTAAAAGCCTGAGTAATGCAATCAGTAAAATTGAATTTAAAGATTACAGGATGCTTATTGCAGGAGGGGCAAGCAGTGCTTTGCGGTACTCCCGTGAAGGAGATGCGGTAACTTATATTGGTTATGTATCCAATGAAGAACTTAAATACTTATATGCTAATGCTTCACTTTTTATATTTCCGTCGTTTTATGAAGGGTTTGGTTTACCACCGCTGGAAGCAATGGTTTTGGGATGCCCTGTTGCGGCGTCAAATACCAGTTCTATTCCCGAAGTGTTAGGCGATGCCTGTGCATATTTTAACCCTTTTGATGAAGACGATATTGCTAAAACCATACAGGAGCTTATTGAAAATAAAAGTAAACTACATGAGCTAAAACAAAAGGGGCTTGCTAAGGCAAACACCTACATCTGGAGTGATAATGCAGTGAAAATGGTAGATGTTATAAAAAAAATTGAATAAGCCATCAATGAAAATACATTATTATGAATGATTGTTTTTTATTGAACTAATTATTTTCTTAAGACATAGTAATCTTTACGGTTTCCCATATTATATATGCTGAACAAAAAAAAAATCATGCACATTACGCATGGCTTGGGTGGTATTCAAACCTACCTGGAATATGTACTCACCTACAGCGATAAAACGAATTTTGACTTTATCATCGTTGCACCTTACAACCCTGTATTCCAGAACTTCTGCAGTTCCCTGGCCAAATATTATCCTTTAAAAGTAAAGCGGGAGGTAAATATTTTTTCAGATGTTTTTCTGCTGATAAAACTTATTCGTTTGATAAGGAAAGAAAAACCTGATGTGCTGCATGTACATAGTGCCAAAGGAGGTTTCCTTGGCCGGCTGGCAGGTAAGTTTTCGGGCGCTAAGGTAATATATACACCTCATGGGTTTTCTTATCTTTCTTTTACAGGAATGAAGCGTATGTTTTTTTTTACACTTGAGTGCATGGCCCGCAACTGGAGTAATGTGTTACTCGCCGTATCACAATCCGAAGCAAACAGGGCAGGTTTTGAAATTGGTTACAGCCACGCTAAAGTAAAAGTGATAATGAATGCTATTCAATTAAACAAACAGGCAGTTAACAGAGATTATGACAATAATTACCGCATTGGAATGATCGGGAGGCTTACACAGCAAAAAAATCCGATGTTATTTTTGGACATCGCAGAAACATTGTTGAAAAAATACCCCAATCTGGAATTTAATATACTTGGCGCAGGTTTAGATGATCACCTGGGAACTGAATTAAATGAATTTATTATAAAAAATAATTTTCAGAAAAAGATTAGTTTATTGCCCTGGGGCAACAGCGACACCAGCAAAAAATTTATTCAGGAAACAGATATTTATGTAATGACATCTGTTTTTGAAGGCCTTCCTTTTTCACTTTTAGAAGCCATGGCAGGCGGCTGTGCATGCGTAGTTTCAAAGGCAGACGGCAATTCGGACGTTATTCAAAACAACGAAAACGGATTTGCCTGCCTGAGTAAAGAAGAATTTTGTGATCATATCGGGTTGCTTATACGTGATAAATCGCTTAGAGAAAAATTTGGCATAGCCGCACGCCAATATGTTGATAAAAAACACAATATCATTTATGCTATCGGTCAATTACAAAACATTTATGCGGGCGTTTAAAACCATATCAGGCATGTTATTTGTTTTTTTAAATAATTATGCGTCAAATTAACCTGGCGGCACTCACAATTAAAATTTTATGTTCCATTTCAACAATAAACAACATTTTCTTAGGTTTTGCATTGATGCGCTTTGTATTGTTGCGTGTTACGTAACTGCCATGTTTATTGCAAAACCTCAACCGGTATTGCTCATCAGTAGTTACGACGTTATATTCCAGTTTACCCTTATTGTTTGCTGGTATTATATCGGTAACACAAATAATCTTTATGCGGCACACATTGGCCCCTGGTATATCGAATTACTGAAGACTTTTTATAATATTGGTTTTCAGTTTATCGGCATAGCTATCATTTATTTTGTAAGTGATCAACCCGTGTATTTAAAATTATTTTCGCTGTACTATTTCATCTTCATGACCATTGCGATTTTCGCCCAAAAATATCTTATTGACGTGTTTAGGATTACCAAAAGAAATAACAATAAAAGAACAAATGTTTTGATTGTGGGCGGCGGAAAATTAGGTATGAATTTCTGCGAGTACACGAAGTTACACCCGGCCTATGGATATGATGTGGTAGGTGTGTTAGACAACCATCAACTTTCACCAACCCACAATGGACAATACCTGGGAAAGATTGATCAGTTACAGGAAATACTAGAAAGTGATATGAACATCAATGAGATTGTTGTGGCCCTGCCACCCTCTGCAGTTAAAAGCGTTAAGCAGGTAGTAATGATCTCAAAAAACCAGGCCGTGCATGTGCGGGTTATGCCCGATTATTCGCATTTCGTTTCTCCAGGTTTTACTGTTGAAACATTTGGAGGAATGCTGATGGTGAATCCCAGGCCCGAGCCGCTTGAAGCATTGCACCTGCGTGTTATTAAGCGGCTTTTTGATATAGGTTTCAGTTTAATGGCATTAATTTTTCTTTGCTCCTGGCTGTTTCCAATCATTGCCATTGTAATTAAATTAAATTCAAAAGGACCGGTGTTCTTTAAACAACTCCGCTCAGGTAAAAATACCGTACCGTTTTATTGTTATAAATTCAGAAGCATGTATTTAAATGATAAAGCACATTTGAACAGCGCAACAAAGAATGATCCACGCATTACCATAATTGGTAAAATACTTCGCAAAACAAATATTGATGAGCTTCCGCAATTTTTTAATGTATTAATAGGGCAGATGGCTGTGGTAGGGCCCAGGCCTCACATGGTTTCTCAAAACCAGGTATATTCTAAAATCATTAGCCAGTATATGGTGCGGCAATTAATAAAACCCGGGGTTACCGGGCTGGCCCAGGTAAGCGGCTACAGGGGCGAAACCAAAACTACTGCTGATATGCAAACCCGTATCAAACTTGATGTTTGGTACCTGGAACATTGGTCTTTCTGGATGGATATTAAAATTATATTCATGACAGTACGCAATATGCTAAAGGGAGATGACAAGGCATATTAATTACAAAGACGAAGCGAAAGCATTGGTGGATTAACGATTAAAATAAAATTTTCAATAAATATTTTGGTATTATAATCAGGAAAATAATATAAGGCTGATTACAGGTTCTTGAGATTTAAAACATGCATTAATGTCAGCCATCATTTACAGTTTGTACTGTACTGATTATTTTAAACATGTTTAAAACCGCCAGAAAAAAACTTTCAGTTGCATCATCAGCAGCAAAAAAACAAAACGCTGCATGTTCATTTTTAGTTATCAGGATACTTAAACATTGCTGAAAAAGCAGCTGTCTTAATGTTGAGTCCGTTCCTTATTTTTTAAGCTACAACATGATTTTTCTTTCTTACATACCAACTATTTAATTGGTGCATAATGGTTGAATCAATCATGCAGGTGGCCAATTGTACAACAGGAAGCAAATTGCCAATTCAAACAAAAAAGGAATGATCTACAGGAGTAAAGCGCCGTTAAGAATTGGCCTTGCAGGGGGGGGAACAGATGTTAGTCCTTATAGCGACTTGTATGGTGGCGCTATCCTCAACGCAACCATTTCGTTGTGTGCCTATGCCAGTATTGAGCCGCTTACCAAAAACAGCATTATTATTGAAGCGCTTGACAGGAATGAAAAAGAAACTTACGACCTGGCCCCGGCACTACCCATAAACGGTACGCTGGATCTGCTCAAAGGCGTATATAACCGCATCAGGAAAGATCACAATATGCCTGTAACTGGTTTGCGCCTCAGTACTTATGTAGATGCACCGGCAGGCTCGGGCCTGGGCACAAGCTCAACGTTGGTGGTGGCGATCCTGGGTGCATTCTTTGAGTGGCTGAAGCTTCCAATGGATGAATATCGTATTGCTCAATATGCATATGAAATAGAACGTAAAGACCTGGGACTGGCAGGAGGCAAACAGGACCAATTTGCAGCTACTTTTGGAGGTGTAAATTTCATGGAATTTTATAAAGGGGATAAAGTGATTGTAAATCCGCTACGCATAAAACCACAATATTTACACGAACTGGAAAATAACCTGGTGCTTTATTTTACTTCAACCAGCCGTGAAAGTGCGTCCATCATTAAAGAGCAGGTAAAGAATGTAAATGAAAAAAATGAAAAAAGTATTGAAGCCATGCATCACCTGAAAGAACAGGCCAGTATTATGAAAGAGGCACTACTGCAGGGAAGACTGGATGAAATAGGATTGATATTGAGCTATGGTTTTGAACAGAAACGTAATATGGCTGCCAACATAAGCAATGATGAAATGGAAACCGTTTACCTGGCTGCCAAAGAAGCTGGTGCCACGGGGGGCAAAATAAGCGGTGCCGGTGGAGGTGGTTTTATGATATTTTACTGCCCAGGTAACAGCCGACACAAGGTTATAAAAACATTAAAAACTTTTGGCGGAGATGTGAGGAACTATTCCTTCACAAAATATGGGTTAACTACCTGGAACATCTAACAAAAAGTTATCGAAAAGATAAAGGACATCGTACGAGCTTCTATTGATGTAAAGCAGCAAGTGCTGCAGCATGAAGAGCTGTTAACTACTGTAAAGGATTGCATAGCAACTATTGTACATTGCTTCAAAAATGGTAATAAAGTTTGGTTTTGCGGTAATGGCGGTAGCGCTGCCGATGCCCAGCATCTGGCTGCAGAATTCAGTGGCCGGTTTTATACCCATCGTGATGCCTTACCCGCCGAAGCGCTGCATTGCAACAGTAGTTATATGACCGCTGTGGCCAACGATTACAGCTACGATGTGGTGTATAGCCGCCTTTTAAATGGTGTGGGCAGCAAGGGCGATGTGCTCGTAGGGCTAAGTACTTCGGGTAACAGTAAAAATATATACAATGCTTTTGAAGTAGCCCGGCAAAAAGGTATCGTTACCATTGCTTTCACTGGGTTGTCGGGTGGCAGTATGAAATCATTAAGCGATTATCTCATTAATGTACCTTCCACCGATACACCACGCATACAGGAAAGCCA
>JBBSJX010000300.1:0-5419 GCA_038256825.1 Chitinophagales bacterium | reverse complement strand
TGGCTTATTGTACACACAGCAATAACCAAACAAACGAAGAAGATAAAGCAAAACAGGAACTGGTTAAACAATTAAAATTACGGGTGAAGGAAAATCCCGACAGTGCATCGATAAGAATGATGTTGGTAAATGCCCTAGACAGCCTGAAATTATACACCGAAGCCATTGCGCAAACTGATAGCCTTATTTTACGTGACAGCCTTAACAATGGTTTATGGTTTGCCCGTGCGCAGTTATTAGAAAGTAAAAAGGATACTGCTGCCGCCATAGCCAGTTACGAAAAAGCAGTTTCCGTTTATCCTTCAATCGAGTCGCAACTAAACCTGGCTAATCTATATGCCGAAACAGGCAACAGCAGGGCACTTGCGCTTTGCCAGAATGTAACCCGCATGGGTTTAGATCGTGGAATTGAAGCGAGTTGCGATTTTATTGCAGGTGTATATCATGCCCGTAAAGGCAATAACGATAAAGCCTTATTGTTTTTCGATCGGTCCATTAATAACAACTATACTTTAATGGAAGCCTATATGGAGAAAGGCTTTGTTTATTACACCACTAAAAAATATGAAGACGCTTTAAAAACTTTTGAAACAGCCATTACTGTTAACAACCAATATGCCGATGCCTATTACTGGAAAGCGAAAACCCAGGAAGCAATGGGTGAAAAAGAACAGGCCCTTATAAATTATGAACGGTCGCTTGGTTTGGATAAACAATTAACTGAAGCCAGGGAAGCGATTAACCGCTTAAAATAGCTGAACATAAATTGTACATAAAGCGGTGCATAACGTACCAAAAGTACAAGTGAGTGACACAACGATGTTGAATATTGTAACACCTTCCGGAAACAAAAATTTAAAATCATCATTGATTTAAACGCTTTAAAAATTTGCCCTATGCCCATTATAGCTCCCTCATTACTTGCTTCCAACTTTTTACGCTTACAGCACGAGTGCGATATGCTTAATAAAAGCGAGGCAGATTGGTTTCACCTGGATGTTATGGACGGAAGCTTTGTGCCCAATATTAGTTTTGGCCTGCCGGTAATTGAGCAAATAAGAAAGGCCACCAACAAGGTTTGCGATGTTCACCTGATGATTGTACATCCTGAAAATTTTATTGAAGCTTTTAAAAATGCCGGCGCCGATATTTTGTCGGTACATATTGAGGTTTGCCCGCATTTACACAGGAATATTCAACAAATTAAAAGTCTGGGGATGAAGGCGGGCGTTGCTGTAAACCCGCACATACCGGTAAGTATGCTCAGCGATATTTTGCACGATATTGACGTGGTAAACCTTATGAGTGTAAACCCTGGTTTTGGCGGGCAACGCTATATTGAGTACACTTACGAAAAAATAAGGCAGCTTCGCAACATGATTGATGAAAGAGGCCTGGACGTAAAAATTGAAATTGACGGCGGTGTTACCCTTGAAAATGCACAGGAAATTGTAAATGCCGGCGCTGATGTTTTAGTAACAGGCAGTACCGTTTTTAATGCACCCAACCCCATTGAAGCTATTGCTCAACTTAAAAAAATGGATCGGTTAAAATTTATGACAATTTAGTTTTATGGGAATTTTATTTTGGTACCAGCAAAAGTTTTTTATAGCATCATCGTTGCGTCGCAATCACTTCATCTTTTAGTTATTATAGCAGCAATAATTTATAGCTTTTAATGTTTTTCAAATAAAGCCTATTTAACAATCGCATTGGTGCTCCACCTCTAAATCAATTACTGTTACAACCGACATATGCTGCTGCTTTGGCGCAAAAATTATCCGCACATGCTGGCGATCTTTGGTTACACCTTCCACCGCATAAGTGGGGCCTTGCAAATCGTTCAGGTCACTTTTATTGTAATTAATAGTTCCGTTTGCTAAAATATCTTTTACTTCTTTCTGCGTAATCTGGCGGCATTTCATCCGGCAACGGGCGTGCTTTGTAAAATAAAATTTAGCAGGATTACGATCAAACTTTATTTTACCAGTGTTTCCTGATCCAGCTTTCCCTGTGGTATTTTCGGTACGGCTGGGGCTGCTTGTTACTAAACCCGAATTATTATTACAGCGTTTTATTGCCAGTGCAATTATAGCCAGCACAATAAAAAATACAACCGGCAACAGTTTTTTCATATTCATACTGAAAGTTAACAGGCAAAAATTGAAACAAGAAAGGAAAATTTAGCAACCTGAAATTTTCATAACCCTTATCCTTTAACCACATTAGTGCTTTCAAAACTAAAAAATCGACGTTCTGCTTATCTTTGCGCATCTTATGTACCAAAAAAAATCAGTTGCCTTTCATACATTAGGTTGTAAACTAAATTTCTCCGAAACCTCTACCCTTTCCCGCTTGCTTGAAAAGGAAGGATTTGAAAAGAAAGATTTTACCGACAAGGCAGACGTATATGTAATTAACACTTGTTCTGTAACCGATAATGCCGATAAAGAATGCCGTATGCTGGTTCGTCGCATACAGCGTAAAGCGCCCGAAAGTGTGGTGGTAATTACGGGTTGTTATGCCCAGCTAAAACCTGAACAAATAGCCAGCATTGAAGGAGTAGACCTGGTTTTGGGCGCTGCCGAAAAATTCAACATCGCTCAACATTTAAAAGAATTTACCAAAGGAGACAGTGCTAAAATATGCAGTTGCGAAATTGATGCGGTTACCGGTTTTAATGCGTCGTTTTCGTTAAACGATCGTACCCGCACCTTTTTAAAAGTTCAGGATGGTTGCGATTATACCTGTGCCTTTTGCACCATTCCCATGGCACGAGGCAAAAGCCGCAGCGACCGCGTTATAAATGTGCTTAAAAATGTAGAACAACTTGCAGCATCGGGAGTTAAAGAAGTAGTTTTAACCGGTGTAAACCTGGGCGATTTTGGAAAAGGGCCTGATGGCAATAAAAAACACGAAGAAACTTTTTTTGACCTTGTTAAAGCTTTGGATGCCGTTGAAGGAATTGAGCGCTACCGTATTTCTTCCATTGAGCCCAATTTGCTTACCAACGAAATCATTGAATTTGTTGCCAACAGTGATAAATTTATGCCTCATTTTCATATTCCGCTGCAAAGCGGAAGCAATACTATTTTGGGGTTAATGAAAAGAAGGTACCGTAGAGAATTGTACGCCGAAAGGGTTGCCCTCATAAAAACCCTGATGCCACATTGTTGTATTGGTGTTGATGTTATTGTTGGTTTTCCAGGAGAAACGGAAGAAGCCTTTAATAAAACCCTGGATTTTCTACACAACCTGGACATATCGTACCTGCATGTTTTTACTTACAGCGAAAGGCCCAATACCACCGCTATTGAAATGGCTGGAGCGGTTCCTGTCAATACCAGGCACGACCGCAATAAAAAATTGCGCAACCTCAGCTTTATGAAGATGAGTGAACATACCCGCAGGCACATTGGCCAAACACGTAAAGTATTATTTGAGTCCCACAATAAAAACGGGATGATGGAAGGTTATTCGGACAATTATATTAAGATAAACATTCCTCACAGAGAAGACTGGGTTAACCAGATTGTTTCATGGAAAATTTAGTACCCCGATGGAAAATTTTGAAAATCCCGAATTAAAAAAATACATGGTCACCATAAGCTTTTTTATTGATGACAACTTTATGAACCTTGTTCCGCCTCACCGCACATATATTAATTATCTTATTAACAATGGCGTCATCGATTCATACGTAGTGAGCATGGAGAGTTATAGAACATGGATTACTTTAACCGCAACATCCAAAGAAGAAGTAACCGGGTATTTACAAAAATCCCCTCTGCATCATTATTGGTCGTACCAGGTAGACGAGTTATTTGTGTACGATGGCCAGACATACAGGCTACCGTTGCTGCAAATGAACTAGGTATTTGTTTACTGAATATTAATATTTTGGAAATAAAAAAGCCTCTACCTTATTTTAAATAATGATCAAAATCAAAGCAAATACGCTTCAAAAAAAATATTCTAAAAAAGATAAAATATTTTGTCAGGTTAAAATTCCGCCCCTATATTTGCACTCCCAAAGCGAAAAGGAATAGCCTTAAGCACAAAGAAAAGGGAGCATAGCTCAGTTGGTTTAGAGCATCTGCCTTACAAGCAGAGGGTCCGCGGTTCGAACCCGTGTGCTCCCACTTAGTACCAGTAAGGGTTTCAAGAGATTGGAACCCTTCTTCATTTTAGATATTCCGACACTTCTCCGACACACTTGCCTAGTTATCTTCCTATGTCGGCTAAACCTTTCCTTTAAACACTGTATATTGAAGAATGAGCATCATAAATGAGCATATTGATATAATAGAACAAGTAAGTACTGACGCGTTAGAGCATCTTTTCGGTGAACAATGGAGCGTTGAGCGATTTGTCTTTTGCGGTGTAGAGAAAATAAACAAGATAATAAAAGCCGTAAAGTTTTATATCCTCAAATGGAAGAAAACCCCGAACTGGAGTTTAGTTGTGGCATCATTTTCCGTTCATTATTGATGGATTGCATTCTTACACTTCCTATTAAAGATTTAAGCTTAAAAAAAGGGGATAAACCATACGAAACCTTAAGAGCTGATGTTGCTCAATACTGTTTAAAAATCATTGGTGATGGTACAAATCACTTAATAAATGATGCCTTTAAAATAGAAGGTAAAACCCGGGAAGAACAACTAAAAATCGCAGAAAATTTAGCCAGCCTTTTTCCAGGCATGTTTGAAACAGAAGCAAACCAAAAACCAAAACTCAAAAAAGCTTACAAAGTCACATTAGCAAGTTTAGTCGAAGATAGTAACCATGAAGCCTTAATAACCAAAGACAGTATCTATCAACTCTATTCTTTCTATTCTAAATATGACCATCTTTCTCATTGGACCTCATTATCTGGGAAAATGCCCTTTGATAAAAGAATGGATAAAATAGATCTGTCGATAATCCTCACGCTTTTTAACCTGCGAGACTTGTTAAGCATTGGCTATGATTTCGGCAATGTCAACCTAAAAGGATTAGACAAATATTGCCAGATATTGCAAGACCACCTTAACAAGCAGTATAGTACAGAGATTGAACAACAATAACCCGGGTTGTTCGAGGTGTTCCGCAGGGCACCTCGAACTTAAGGATAAATGTTGTTCTATGAACAACTGGCTTTGAAAAAGCCACAAAAAACTCAATTATGTTCAACTGTATATGGTTTGCACAGGGTTCAGTAAAGCCACTTTCACTTTACCAACCTGTTTGCCATAAAAGTAATCTGCCGCACTGCTATGTACATATTCTTCAGCTTTATTTACCATTCCGGCTTTTACCGGGTTGTTGTGAATGTATTTCAGTTTCTGCCACATGAATGAAAGTTGATAGCATAACTCAGGATGATTATCTGGTTGCCCCCGGGTTGTTCGAGGTGATCCGCAGGGCACCTCGAACT
>JBBSJX010000299.1:0-5427 GCA_038256825.1 Chitinophagales bacterium | reverse complement strand
GGACTTGTGGATGAGGTGTTACTGACCAATCCAAGAAAGCAGAATAAAGAAAATTTATTGCATTAATACAACTGAAAATTTTATAAAATGATGGTATCACAATACAATTATAATCCTCTTAAATTAGAAGACGAGGAAGAGGACGATAAAAAAGAAGCAAAACAGGAAAAGGAGCACGGTGGTTTATTTGCTAAAAAAATGGAAAAACAATTTTTTGAAAAAAGGATTGTTTACCTATGGGGAATTGTAGATGATAAGAGTGCAAAAGATGTTGTAAGTAAATTATTATTACTTGAAACCGATAAACCCGGCGAAGAAATTAAGTTTTTTATTAATAGCCCCGGCGGAATGGTAACCAGCGGCATGGTGATATACGATACTATAAAAATGATTTCTTCGCCGGTAAGTACTATTTGTATGGGCCTTGCAGCTAGCATGGGTTCCATTTTATTGAGTGTGGGAGAAAAAGGAAAACGTTATATTTTTCCGCATGGCGAGGTAATGATACACCAGCCAAGCCTGGGTGGATATTTCCAGGGCACTAGTGCTGATTTGGAAATACAGGCTATCCAAACACAAAAAACCAAGGAATTGGGTGCAAGAATATTGGCAGAAAACTGCGGTAAAACCATGGAACAGATTATGCGTGATTTTGACCGTGATTACTGGATGAATGCAGAGGAAGCAATTGCTTATGGCATTGTTGACCAAGTGCTGGACAAATTGTAAAGTAATTGTAAAGTATAGTACCGTTCCATTTGTACCTTAAAAAAATAGGACATTTAGGAACGGTTTTTTTATTTTTGTACTAATTGATTGAATGGTTGAAGGATATATTTTCAACTTAGTAAATAAATATTCAATAAATCCGTTTGAATATAATTTTAACAAAGGGTGATAAAAGTTAGATTACCCGATGTGACAAATGACATTAATTATGCCTAAACAAAGTCATTTACATTGTTCTTTTTGTGGAAGAAGCCGCGATGAAGTTAAGATTCTCATCGCCGGCCAGGATGGTCATATCTGTGAGAATTGCGTAGAACATGCACAGGAGATTATTGCCCAGGAGCTTCAATTAAAACAAGATTCTCAACCTGCTTCATTTAAACTTACAGTTCGCAAACCCACCGAAATTAAAAAGTTTCTCGACGAATATATTATTGGCCAGGATGATGGTAAAAAGGTATTGGCAGTGGCGGTGTATAATCATTACAAACGCTTACAATACAAACATGTTGAGGGTGAAGTAGAGATTGAAAAGAGCAACATTATTATGGTGGGCGAAACCGGTACCGGTAAAACTTTATTGGCCAAAACCATTGCCCGCTTACTAAATGTACCTTTTGCCATTGTGGATGCTACCGTATTTACCGAAGCCGGATACGTTGGCGAAGATGTGGAAAGTATGTTAACCCGTTTGTTGCAGTCGTGTAACTACGATGTTAATGCTGCCGAAAAAGGGATTGTTTATATTGATGAAATAGATAAAATTGCCCGCAAAGGCGATAATCCATCCATAACCCGCGACGTTAGTGGCGAGGGAGTTCAGCAAGGATTATTAAAAATGCTGGAGGGAACCGAGGTATTGGTACCACCACAGGGAGGCCGCAAACACCCCGAACAAAAAATGATTAAGGTTAATACCCAAAACATCCTGTTTATTTGTGGAGGAGCCTTTGACGGTATTGATAAAGTAATAGCCCGAAGGGTAAATACCAATGCAATTGGTTTTAATGTAAACAAGCAGGTGCAGGAGTACCAAAAAAAGAATCTGTTACAATTCATCAATGCCCAGGATTTAAAAAGTTTTGGATTAATTCCCGAGTTGTTAGGACGTTTACCTGTTGTAACCTACCTAAACCCGCTTGATGCCGAAACCCTTCGCGCCATATTAACCGAACCTAAAAACAGCATCATTAAGCAATACAATCGCTTGTTTGAGTTAGAGGGAATTGAGCTTACTATCGACAATGATGTTTATAATTTCATGGTTACAAAAGCTATGGAATACAAGTTGGGTGCACGAGGACTTCGCAGCATTTGCGAAAGCATTTTAACTGAAGCCATGTACGAAATGCCCACTTCGGGTAAAAAAACTTTACATGTTACGCTTGATTATGCTGAGCGCCAGTTTAGCAAAAGCAAACTTAGTATGCTAAAAGTGGCTTAATATTTGTCACACATCAATAATAATTTCAATCCGTAAATAATAATAAAACCAAGTTTATCATCCAACCTATAAAAGATTGTGAGCGCCGCGATTTTTCCCGGCGCTTTTTTATTGCTTTAAAAGGCATAAACTAAATTGCAACTTAAAATAAATAACCATGAACGAGTTAATAGATCGCCTGACTACCGAGGCAAACATTACACCTGAGCAGGCACAAAAAGCAATTGAATCCATTGCAAATTTTGTAAAAGAAAAATTCCCTATGCTGGGTGGCGCTGTTGACCAGATTTTTACAAGTGGTGGAGAACAGTAAAAGAGATTAAATAAAAGCGGCTAAGAAATATTTTCTTAGCCGCTTTTATTAAGTATTATTTTATAATTTCTAGTTACCAACCTTAGTCAACTAATCAACATCGTTGTGTCACTCACTTGTACATTTACATCACCATGCAGCAAGTAAACTATAACTAACCTTTCAGCGCTTCACGGGCAATTACAATTTTCTGTATTTCACTGGTGCCTTCACCTATAGTACACAATTTAGCATCCCTGTAAAATTTCTCCACGGGAAAGTCTTTAGTATAGCCATAGCCACCATAAATCTGTACCGCATCATTAGCTACTCTAACAGCCACTTCGCTTGCATAATATTTAGCCATCGCAGCTTGCTTGGTCATTTTTAAACCCCTGATCTTTAAATCGCATGCCTGCATAATCAGTAATTCAGCAGCTTCAATTTCGGTTGCCATATCGGCAAGTTTAAAACTAATACCCTGGAAGTTTGAAATAGGCTGGTCAAACTGGTAACGCTCTTTCGAATATTGCTTTGATGCTTCGTAAGCGCCCCTGGCAATACCCAGGCTCAAAGCAGCAATGGATATTCTGCCGCCATCCAGTATTTTCATCGCCTGGTGAAAACCATCACCTACTTCTCCTAATCTCTGGCTGTCGTTTATCCTGCAATTATCAAAAATCATTTCTGCTGTTTCGCTGGCACGCATCCCCAGTTTATTTTCTTTCTTTCCACCTCTAAACCCTTCAGTGCCTCGTTCTACTATAAATGCGGTACTATTATTACTGGTGCGCCTGTCGCCGGTCCTTGCAATAACAACAGCAATATCACCACTAATTCCATGAGTGATCCAACTCTTGGTGCCATTTAACACCCACTCATCTCCATCCGGCATGGCAAAGGTTTTCATATTACCGGCATCGCTTCCTGTATTGGGTTCTGTTAATCCCCAGGCACCAATATGCTCGGCGGTAGCTAGTTTGGGCAAGTAAGTGCGTTTCTGCTCCTCATTACCAAATAGCATAATGTGACCGGTACATAACGAATTGTGTGCAGCAACACTAAGTCCTAACGAACCACAAACCTTTGATATTTCCTGTACAACGGCATTATACTCAAAATACGAAAGTCCCGACCCACCATATTCTTCGGGAACCAGGATACCCATCATGCCAAGTTGACCCAATTGTTTAAAAATTTCAACAGGAAATTCCTGGCTTTCATCCCATAACATAACATTGGGCCTTATGTGCTTATTAGCAAAATCTTTAGCAGTTTGTGCAACTTGCTGGGTTAATTCCGACACTTCAAAATTCATAAAATTCACAGCTTTTGTAACTGCTAAATTACAGTAAACAAACAATGCAATAATTTTTATACCATTATTTCAGTTAATGCGCAATAAACCAGTTCCACCAAAAAACTAACGGACTTAAACAAATCCATTCCTCTTGCTATAAAAAATTAATAAAAATCCCAAGAAACTAACCCAATCAATTATTTGCTTAACAACTTAATTATGGGGTGGCACAAGAGTGGTAATCAGCTAATAAAATAAACTGCACCCAAACATTTGTTGAATAAATTTTACAATTATGGAAGTGAAGAATTATACCGGTATTGTTCCTGAACAGTATACAGGAAAAGAAATCATTGCCGAAGCCTGCCTTCAGCTAGAGGATCAAAAAAAGGCCAGGCATTTTTTTGAACTTGTCAAGGGCAGGTTACTAAATGTAAATAACTGGAATAAAATTGCCGGTTTTTTAAGCGCTACATTCCAGGCCATTGATCCAAGGGGGAATGAAGCAGAAAGGAAAATAGCCAAAGGTGATTTTATGCGTATAGACATCCCCGGCCCCGGCAGCTCCGAAGGTGATGGATATGATTGGGTACAGATTGAAGAATTAAAAAGCATAGAGCAGCCCGAAATTGAAAGTATTGGATTTAGGGTACGCCCCTCAGCAAATCCCAATGGCCACCCCAACCAGATTGCCCATTTTTATAACAAAGTTTCTACCAGTAGCTTTATAATATCGCGTGAGGGAACTAAAATTACCGCTAGCATTATTGACAGGAATATTAAACCTAATGAAGATAATTCGACAACTATTGATAAATTAAGGAATGTGCCTGTGGCCAAAAGTGCTATCAATATGTTTTCGAAAGCGCAATGGCAAAACCTTGCAAATGGATTGGTATCTGAAAAAATCGATGAGTAATTCAATATTTATTCAACAACCAGGTAAGGACTAATTTTATTATAGCTTTCCTGGTTGATAATTTCAATTTTAAGCAGGTCGTTAACCGACGAAAATTTTCCATGTTGTTCGCGGTAGCGTACAATTGAGTTGGCAATATTCCAGCTTACATAAGGATGTGATTTTAATTTAGCTGCATCTGCTACATTTATATTAATGGTTTGGGGATTAGGATGATCGCATTGTAATTGGGGAAGTATACTCTTAAAAGTACTATCGGGCAAGCCATAAGTTTCTCCAAGTTGGTTTACCGATGTAAAGCCGCCTAATTTATTCCTGAAGGCAATAATCCTTGCCGCAAGTTTGCTGCCAATACCTCTAAGCAAAATAAAGTCGCCAGTATCTGCCAGGTTAATATCAATAACATGCATAGCGGACTTTTTAATTTCACTGGCATGTTCAAACAAGGGCTTTGGATTATCTATATTGGCTACATATTTTTTACGGGCCGCTTCTATATGAACAAAAGGTATTAATCGCTCGGCCAGTTCTTTTTTTAAACCATACACTTTTTTAAGATCTTCCGGCTGCCTGAATTTGTAACCTTTTTGCAAAAAATGTTGTATAGTCTCTATGGTTTTGTCTCTAAGGCCAAGGCGCTTCCACCCTGCTGTATTAAGCGTATTTGGATCAAAGGCAAAAAGCTCACCGGTAACATTTGTTTCATAAACATTTTTTTTAGGGCGAAAATGGTCTTCATTCTC
>JBBSJX010000298.1:0-5430 GCA_038256825.1 Chitinophagales bacterium | reverse complement strand
GCAACTAATGAAGAATTGGGAACTTTATTGAAAGCGGGGCCACTTTTAACTTCGGTAACATTACCGCAGCCAATAATACCCCAGTTGATATGTTTTGTCATTAATAGAATGGTTTCATATTAATTGGTAAGAAAATTTTTTAGAGAATGGAATTTATTATGGAAGCGGTTAATCTTCCCAAACAGTAAGGCCTTCACTGCAATTTGCGCAGATGTCAATATTCTTGCGACTGGTCATAATTTCTTTTCGGAACTGCCTGTAATTATCATTATCCCAAACCTCTTTAAAAGATTGCACCTGCAAATTTCCTAACTGGTGTGAAGCATCTTTATCAAAACAGCAGGGAACTACCAGGCCATCCCACGAAATAACATTGCCTTGCCACAACTTCCAGCAATGATTACCCAGGCCGGATTTAGATTTCATTTTTCCATCTTTGCCTTTGCGGTATCGACTGTATTTTTCGATGGTGGGAATTAATTGGTTGGGGTCATTCTCGTAATCGTATACCTGGGCGGTTTTAAAACGCACCTGGTCAACCCCAATTTCTTTGGCGAGTTGTTTTATTTCTTCAATCTGGTGCTCGTTGTGTTTTACCACCAAAAATTGAAAGAAAACAAATGGTTTGGTGCTGTTCAATTCCTTTTTCCACTTTACAATGTTGCGGGCACCTTCCATTACTTTATCCAGTTTGCCACCCACGCGGTATTGCTGGTAAACATCCTGCGAAGTGCCATCAATTGAAATGATTAAACGGTCGAGACCACTTTCCACCGTTTTTTTTGCATTCGCATCATTTAAATAATGAGCGTTGGTGCTGGTAGCGGTATAAATTCCTTTATCGTGGGCATACTTTACCATTTCTAAAAAATCGGTATTGAGGTATGGCTCGCCCTGGAAATAAAAGATGAGGTAGGTTAACTCCTTATAGATATCGTCGATCGTTCTTTTAAAAAAATCCTTTTTTAACATGCCTGTGGGGCGGGTAAAAGCCCTTAAACCACTCGGACACTCGGGGCAACGCAAGTTGCAGGAAGTGGTTGGCTCGAATGATACCGAAATGGGATAGCCCCATTGAATTGGCTTACCTAAAATACGGCTTAGCCTGTAACTACTCCACACTTTAGCAGCATTCACCGCACGGCGCAGCGTAACCTTCGAAAGTAAGTTGAGCGAATCTTTAAAATTGAAATAAGGCATAAGAGGCTACAAATTTAAGCCAGTTATGGCAACAACCGCCGAAAGAGGTGTTTCGTAAACGATAATATTGTTTTGTTACTGGAAAACGTAAGTGCAGATGCCATGAATCTGCAGGTCTATTTACTTTTGCCTTGATGCCAGAACCAATGGGCAACCCGATGATGTTCCATGGCAAGAAGTTACCGGATGGGCTGCCGGCAAAAACCCCATTTCCACTGAAACACTTAAACTAACTGAGCATGCAGCGGTATGATTACATAATATCTTCTTCATCTTTCTACTGCCGGACACAGTCCTGCTATCATGTAAAGTTTAAGTGATCCGTTGAACCACTTAAACTAACTGAGATTGTAGAACTTCTTGATATACTTTGTATAAACATATTAAACAAATAATTGCTAAAATATTATACCGATTTGATAATTTATATAAG
Source organism: Chitinophagales bacterium (assembly GCA_038256825.1). GTDB lineage: Bacteria > Bacteroidota > Bacteroidia > Chitinophagales > Chitinophagaceae > Segetibacter. Next base: position 3,797 of record JBBSJX010000298.1, on the reverse strand, counting down.
CGATAGTAAAATCTAACCACATAATTTTGAATGATGAAATTAACAATTTAATATACTCAATTTAAAAGTTAATAACAGTGTTAATTATGCCTATGTTTTAATAGAAAATTAAAACTACTAACTGTAGAATGAAATCTATAGTGAGAAAACTTGAAGTGATGCAGTACTTAAATTGATATCCTGCCCGGGCTGTTTAAAAGCGAGGAGATGTTGCTCAACCGTACTGTGCAGGGAGCCATAGCAAAAAAGTACCGAATGCCAGGATTAAATCCACAGACGATTGTACACATACTTTCAATATTTATAAACAGGGTATTGGTATGCAAAAAGTATCAATCGTGTAATTTGCTGAAGGTAAGATTAATAGCCAGTGGCAACAACATGCATTATTAAACAACATAATTCGGGATTGTAAAAAAGTAATTAAAGTTACACTGCTACCAAAGTGTGAAACATCTTTCTAATTGTAATTTAATATTAACCAAAAACGATTGTTTATGACGACGAGCCAAAACTCCCGACATCGCCCAAGCTGTCTAAAATTTTTAAAGGCACTGGTAGTATCAACACTTCTTTCCACACTTTCCATTGCACAAACCAATGTTACTGTATCGGGTAAAGTAACCGACCCCGATACATGAAAACCTTTGCCTGGCGTAAGTGTAACATTAAAAGGGAAACCAACGAATGGATCAGTTACAGATGAAAATGGTAATTACACCATTTCAGTACCGACAGGCACTGTGTTAATATTTTCCTACCTGGGTAATGTTGCTGAAGAAGTAATAGTTTCCAGGGCCGGAATTAAAGATGTTTTATTAAGTAGTAAGCCTAACAATTTGGATGAAGTAGTGGTAGTAGGTTATGGTACTGCAAAGCGGAAAAATGTAGTAGGTGCAGTTGATGTAATTTCTGTAAAAAGTGCGGGGCAAACTGCGGCTACAAGCGCAGAACAATTATTAATTGGTAAATCAGCAGGTGTTCAGGTTGTCAATTCCAGCGGAGTGCCTGGTTCTGGTGCACAAATCATTATCAGGGGTACCGGATCGTTTAAAGATGCAAGCCCACTTTATGTTATTGACGGTATCCAGGGAGATTTCAACAGTGTAAGCCCACAGGATATTGACAACATTACCATTTTAAAAGATGCCTCATCCACCGCTATTTATGGTTCTGCTGCAGCAAACGGTGTAGTAATTGTTACTACTAAAAGGGCAAAGAGTGGTGCGCCCAAAATTACGTTTACTTCTAAAATAGGTGTAGCAAAAGTTAGAAAAAAACTGGATTTGCTTGAGACCAACGACTATGTAGATTTAATAAAAGATATAGCCGCTACAAATGCACAAACACCCCCCATTAAATTTACCAATGGGGAGTTGAAAGATAAAAATGTAACCAATTGGCAAGACGAGGTTTTTCGCCCGGCAATGATTTCTGAAAACTATGTGAATGTAAACGGAGGAAGCGAAAAGGTTCTTTACAATCTTTCGGCTGGTTATATTAACCAGGAAGCTATTGTGAATGATTTCCAAAATAAGCGCCTCAATCTTCGCCTGGGGCTTGAGGAAACAATTGGAAGATTCCGTTTTGGTCAAAATATCAATATTAGGTACACAAAAAATACAGGACAGTTGGCAAGTGTAAGAAATGCTGTTTTATATGCACCTTACCAATCCATCTATGATGCAAGTGTACTAGGTGGCTATTCTATTTTAAGCAATGTAAATGATAACAGCGATATAAATAATCCGTTGCAACCTCTTGGTATTAGAACGCAAAAATCTGATGAATACGTATTTTTTCCACAACTTTTTGGCGAAGTAAATTTAATAAAAGGGTTAAAATTCAGGTCGCAGATAGCAATGACTATTGGCGGAGGAAGCAGCCAAAGTTTTCAGTTGCCTTACACGGCATCTAACTTCCTTTCCTTTGCCAGGCAGGCAAATTCAAACATGTTTAAGTACAATAATTATACATTTGAAAACTACATGAGTTATAACACCACTTTTGGTAAGCATGATATATCAGCTACTTTAGGTAACAGCTATATAGATGCAGGTAATTACGAAGGCCTTGGTATAATTGGTACTAATATTCCTAATAACAATATTCCGTTTGTATCTGGCGCACTTACTCAAACGGTGAGCAATGCAAGTGTTGGTTATGGTACTCAGTTTGGTACTTTAATTTCTTATTATGGAAGGATGTCTTATGCGTACAACAGTAAGTATATTGTTTCTGCAAGTGTCCGTAGGGATGGCTCCAGTAATTTTGGTGCTAACAATCGTTTTGGTAATTTCCCCGGTGCTGGTGTTGCCTGGAAATTTAGCGAAGAGGATTTTGTAAAAAAGAACCTCCCATTTCTTAATGAAGGAAAGTTAAGGGCAGGCTGGGGACGTACAGGGAATAATAAAATCAACCTCTTTCTTACTGACGTAAGTACATATAGCGGTAGTCCTGCAGGTAACTTAGTTTATTCTTTTGGGTCATCAGAAGCATTCGCATCCGGTACTTCCGTTAATGGTTTATCAAATCCTAATTTACAATGGGAACAAACCGACCAAACAGATATTGGATTAGACCTGGTAATGTTTAATAACAAAGTAACAGTAGGACTAGACTGGTACAAAAGAAAAAGTACAGGGCTGTTAGTAGATGTACCCTTGCCAACCAGCAATGGAATTGGTGGTGTTGGATATGTTGGAAGTAGTATTGTAACAAACGCTGCGGATGCTCAAAATACTGGTGTAGAAATTTCTCTTGGCTACCGGAGTGTGGCTGGCAAAAATTTTAATTATGCCATTAATGTGAATGGAGCTTTTAATAAAAACAATGTACTTTCTCTTGGCAGCCAGTTTCAGGCTCCTATAAGGGATGGATCTTTCAATCAGCTAAGCCCTATCACTTACACAGCTAAAGGTTCACCCATCGGTTCCTTTTATGGATACAATGTTGACCGTGTTGCCAAAGACCAGGCAGAAATTGATGCACTCAATTTAAAAGCACCGGGTGGCCTTTATCAGGATGGATTAAAACCAGGCGATTTTATTTTTAAAGATCTTGATGGCGACAACCAGCTGACAGATGCCGACCAAAAAGTATTGGGCAACCCGATGCCGAAATTTATTTATGGTTTTAATGCCAATATGAGTTATAAAAACTTTGACCTGAATGTTGTGATAAGTGGAGTGAGTGATTTAAAATTGGTAAATACCACCAGGTTCTTTACGCACAATGCTTCCACCGGTGCTAATTCAACTACAGCAATTTTAGACCGTTGGAGAAAACCGGGAGATGTAGCATCACTGCCAAGGGCAGGTCAAAATGTTACTGCCGGAGGCAACTTACGTCCTTCAGATTTCTTTGTAGAAGATGGCTCTTTTATGAGGCTTAGAAACCTTACACTTGGTTACACTATGCCTGCAAACAAAATAGGTACATTAACACACAATGTTTTATCCAGTGCAAGGATATATATAGCTGCAGAAAACCTTCTCACTGTTACAAACTATAAGGGCTTTGACCCTGAAGTGAGTACCCTTGATGCAGACAACGGCTCAGCCTATATCTTCCGCCGTGGTATGGATAATTTTCAACTACCGCAGCCAAGAGTGATTATGGCAGGCATCCAGATTGGATTTTAATTTTTTTAATTAGTTCTAAAATTAAACGCATGAAAAAAATAATTTTTTATCTGTCAATTGTAGTCTTCCTCTTTACAGGCAGTTGCAGCAAATCAAAATTAGACCTTCAAAATAAAAGTGCCTACACTTACGAAACCTACTTTGCAAGTGATG
>JBBSJX010000297.1:0-5463 GCA_038256825.1 Chitinophagales bacterium | reverse complement strand
CGTTGTGTCACTCCTATGTAAAGGAATGCGCTGCACGGTGTCGCACAAAAAGTTTTGCGTGGGTGATATGTATGGTAATGATTAGGTTTTCATCACAAATTATTTAATACCACAATTGGTCATACTCCTATCAGCAGTCATCACATCAGCTTGTTTCCAAACTGCGGACGCTGCAATTCTATATTAAACTTTTCAGTAAAAATGTGACCGCTGCAGACTCACTTTAGCAATTGGTTTGCAGTGACACATGATCAGTCGGCACATTGTTGTTTATTTACCTGCTGTGGTAGGTTTTAAATATTGTTTCAATTTACATAATTTCATCTTATCAACCTAAAGAGGAAGCGGGCTCTGCTGGAGAGCAACCTGTCAGCAATAAGGTTGATGACGATGATAATTCAAGTAGCGTGAACGGTGTTCATGCTGCTTTTTATTTACTAATCATTGTCTTGATGGGCTAAAAAAACTCATTTGCTGCCGATCACTTAACTACACCTTTCTCGTAATCGATGCCGCTGATCAAAACTGCTCTCATTCTTCTAAGAAGTTTTCTGGCAATACGTATAATCGCCTCATTGCCCTTCATTCGCTTTGTTAGCAGTTCATAAGCATGGAGCATAGCAGGATCCTTTTTAATAGCTATCCAGGCAGCTTCTATAAGCATTGACCTTAATTGCTTGTGTTTGCGGCTGCTGATGCCGGTATTAATATCCTTTTGGCCACTGCTGTTACTTCCTGGATAAAATCCAATAAAATTATTAAGGCAGTCAAAGTTTTTAAATCTTTTGATATCTCCCACTTCCAATAAAAACAGGGTGGAAGTAATTGGACCCACACCCACTACGCTTCTTAATAATTTTGCTTTAGCGGCATATTTTTCGCCGCTCATTAATGCCCGTACTTTTCTTTCAGTTTTTAGTAACAGCTGCCTTTGCAGTTTTACTTCCTCCAGCATCAGTTCTACTGTATCACGAAGTAATGTATCTTTTGCCACTTGCCCTTCTACCCAAAGAATGAAGTTGTTGCTCCAGTTAGGATTATCCATATTTTCAGGAATGATTATTCCCTGGAATTTCAATAAACTCTTCACCCTGTTCTTTGAGCGGTTCAAATCCCCAATAAGCTTTTTGCGAAAGCGGATCAGATTACGTTCCTTCTGTAGTTCTTCATCAGGCACATAAATGGCCTCCAATAAACCCGCTGCATAATGACGGGCTAGCCTTACTGCATCGACCTTGTCGGTCTTATTTTTCTTTTCCTTATCACTTCCCGGGACATCTCCTGCATGCACCACGATACATCCTATACCAGCAGCAGTAAGTTGTCGCTGAAGGGTAAAGCCCCAGGCACCACTCTCATAAACACATTTAATTAAAGCACCAGCATACTGCTTCTTAAAAAAGTTAATTAAATCTGCGCTGTTGCTAGCCATTCGATGGTTGCCCAAAACGAGACCACCGTAAAATAGACCAACCTGACAGTCTATTTTATGAACATCAATGCCGGCATAAATTGTTTTGCCGGTAAAATCAATCATAGTTTTACCTTTGTTCAAGGTTTCGGTAGTAGCTGAAGTTTGCTCTTTCATATTACTTATTTTTTAGCAAAACTCCTTCTTTGCAGCCAACCTGGGACTGCTGCTGCACCGGAACCCTTTTACATATAGACTCACTTGTACTTTTTATTAATTATTCAGCCAAAAATTTCAAACCTGTTGTTTTAATAAAAAGTTGAATAAAGCAACCCTGCATTTACGCTGGTATATTGAAAAACCAAAAGCCCGGTTAATAGCCCCGATTGAAGTGGAAAACCCGCACCCCGCAAAGCGGGGGAGGATTTGTAACGGAAAGCGGGACCAATGCTGATTAATTGTACCGCTGTTGTGCTTCAAACAAATAAAAAATGCTTAAGCTCTGGCTTAAATTGTGATTAATAATACCCCGTTAAGGGCATATTAATGCGACAACCGTTTTTTACTGTAAATTAAATTGTAATATTATTTTTAGCACGCAGTATACTATGAAATCAAACATAAATACCCGGTTATATTTAGGTTTTGCTTCGGCTATTTTTCTTGTATTAATGGTTGGTTTAATATCGTACGCCACATTTAGCAAACAAAATTATGAGGCGGGCAGGGTTAAGCATTCGTACCAGGTAATGAACAAGTTATTTGATTTACAAAACCTGATAACTGATATGGAAACCGGGCGTCGTGGCTTTAGAAGTACCAACCAGAAGTTATACCTGGAACCTTATTATTCAGCACTCGCTAAGTTTGAACCCGCGCTTGGGCAAACCCGGCAATTGTTATTGGATAATCCCCGGCAATTGCAGGCATTAAATAAAACGGAGTACAGTATTCGGTCGTTAATGTCGTATTGGCGTTCGCTGGGCGAAGATGCGGGTGGCTATACAAGGGAACGAATACGTGAAATAGTTGCGCAGGAAAAATCGCATATGGGCCTGGTTCGGTTGAATTTGCAGGAGATGATGGATGTGGAGTTAAATCTTTTAAGTTCAAGGGAAGATGCCAACCGCAAATCAATTGACTTTGCCATTTATGAATTAGTAATTGGCATTTTACTTATAATTCTAATAGTGGGGGTATTGATTTACCAGATTTTAAAGGAACTAAATAGCCGTAAAAAGGCCGAACTGGCCTTGCAAAATAACAATACTAAACTTGAGGCCGTTTATAGTGCAAGCGCCGAAAAAAACTGGTTGCTTGCCGGGCTGGCCGAAGTTAATGAAAGCCTGCAAGGGTTGCTTGACACTAAAGAACTCTGTAAAATTGTTTTGAACAAGGTGGTAAATTATTTACAGGTTAGTGCAGGAGGTTTTTACTTATATGAAGAAAATTCCCTTGTTTTAAAATCATCTGTTTCGTTACCGGCAACGGCACAGCGAAGGTATAATTTAAACGAAGGTTTTGTGGGAAGGGCAGCCTCTCAAACAGCCCCTTTGCTTATATCGGATATACCACCAAAATGGATAACGATACAAGGAGGTACCATTGCAGCGGAGCCGGTGCAGGCTATTTATGCACCCTTATATTTATCAGGCGAGTTGAAAGGATTAATAGAATTACTAACCTTTGAACACTTTGATGAAAGGCATACTGATTTTATAAAACTGGTGGGTAACAATATAGCTGTAGCCCTTAACTCGGCTCAGTCGCGTGAAAAGGTGTTGTTGTTATTAGAAAAAGTTCAGCAGCAAAAAGAGGAACTGGAAACACAGCAGGAAGAATTACGCCAGACCAACGAAGAGTTGAGCATGCAAACGGAAGTATTGCAAACCTCCGAAGAAGAACTCCGTATTCAGGAACAGGAATTACGGCAGATAAATGCTGAACTGGAAGAAAAAAATGAAACGATAGAGTCGGCTACAAAAGCTTTAATGTTAAAAGCTAGCGAGCTGGAGAGCAGTAATAAATATAAGTCAGAATTCCTGGCAAATATGTCGCACGAATTGCGAACCCCGCTTAACAGTGTTTTGATATTAGCTAAATTATTAGAAGATAATGTGGCAAACAATCTAACTGAAAAGCAAGTGTCGCATGCTAAAATTATTCATAAATCAGGGTCAGATTTGTTACAACTCATTAATGATATTTTAGACCTGTCGAAAATTGAATCGGGTACGGTTGAGATTAATTATGATGAGATACCCATTAGTTTAATAGCTTCGGATATGAAGCAGTTATTTTCGGTAATTGCTGAAGAAAGGAACATACAATTTAAAGTAAACATTGATCCTTTGTTACCTCAAAATATGGTAACCGATAGACGGAAAGCTGAACAGGTAATTAAAAATCTTTTATCAAATGCCATAAAGTTTACCCCTGCAAATGGCAAGGTGGAATTAAATTTTAAGCGGTTTACTGATGGTGAATTAAATATGGTAAACATTGAAGTGAAGGATAGCGGGATTGGAATTCCGGTTGACAAACAATCAATTATTTTTGATCCTTTTCAGCAGGCTGATGGTTCTACAAGCAGGAAATATGGAGGAACCGGTTTAGGTCTTTCCATTAGCAGGGAGCTGGTGCGTGTTTTAGGAGGAAATCTTGACGTTGAAAGCGAAGTGGGTAGCGGAAGTACATTTACTATAACCCTGCCCTTAAAACGCAAAACAAGTTTTTTAAAAATCCATTCAGATGATGATGCTTTCAGGGATGTTGAAAACGCATTGATAGAGCAACAGGTTATCAGCGACGACAGGAACGGAGTTAATGTAGGCGATAAGGTTATGTTGATTATTGAAGATGACCAGGTGTTTGCTACTGTTTTACGCAACCTTGCCCGGCAAAAAGGGTACAAAACCATTGTTGCTATTAAGGGTGATGAGGGACTGCATTATGCAATTGAATACAAACCGGATGCTATTATATTGGATATGAAATTGCCGGTTATTGATGGTTCGGAATTATTGCATGTTTTAAAGAACAATAAAAGTTTAAAGCATATTCCTGTTCACATTGTTTCTGCATACGACGAGCAATCCATTGATTCTTCTGCGGCTTTGTCTTTCTTAAAAAAGCCTGCCCAGCCGCAGGATATTGAAAGGGCATTTACGTTACTGGGCGAATACCTGCAATCCTCCGTTAAAAAAGTATTGCTTTTTTCAGGTCAGCAACTAAAGGACCAGTTACACAGGCACCTGGTTTCGCACCGCCAGTTTGATGTATCCATAGAGTTAGCTGCATTGGTGGAAGATTGTTTACAAATGATTCACGACCAACACTATGATTGTGTTATTGCTGATATTGGAAATGATATTGAAGTAGGTATAGTGAATCTGAGGGTTTTGCACATGCGCCTGGCCGAAAAAAACATTCCCATAATTATTTACCTGGACAAAGATATTTCTGCCGCTGATGAAATGGAGTTGAGAAAAGTATCAGAAGTTATTATCCGCGAATCATCTTATAGTTATAACAGGCTGGTTGATGAATTGGAACTGTTTTTATACAGTGTACAGGAAAAAAAGTCGGCCACAACCAACCGATCGTATACAACCCCCATTAACAGCCGCGAGTTAAAAGGCAAAAAGGTATTGTTGGTTGATGATGATATGCGAAACATTTTTGCATTAACTGCAGTTTTAGAAGTGGAAGAAATGGATGTTTTAACCGCCTCCGACGGTAAAGAAGGCCTAACTATTTTAAAAGAAAATCCTGAGGTTGATATAATATTAATGGATATTATGATGCCTGAAATGGATGGCTACGAAGCCATGAATATTATTAGAAACGATTTTGAAATGAGTAAGTTGCCCATAATTGCACTAACGGCAAAGGCAATGGCAGGTGATCGTGAAAAATGTATAAAAGCCGGTGCCTCTGATTATATTACCAAACCGGTTGATACACAAAAGCTGGTTTCCCTTATGCGGGTATGGCTTTCATAAAATATAAATGGAAAAGCCCGACCTTTCAATGGATGAAGTAGACCGATT
>JBBSJX010000296.1:0-5481 GCA_038256825.1 Chitinophagales bacterium | reverse complement strand
CGCATGTAACCTTGCTTTGTCACCCCATCTTTCCTCAACCCCGGCCAGTGCAGGTCCTGTAAGGTCTTTATGCACAGCATGACAAGATGCGCAGAGTGAACTGAACAAAGCCTGGCCACTTTGTGCGGACAACTTATTAGCAGAAAATAAAAAAACTACAATAAATAAAAACCCTGAGAATAATGTTTTGGTAATGCGGCTCTCATGAATCATATACACAAAAAGTTGTGCTTTGCTGTGGAAAAATCTCCAAGAATGGCTGCAAATTTAGGACACGATGTTGACATAATATCAACATGTTAAAAAAAAATTTTCCCGTTGCTGGCTTGCTTTTCAGCGGATTCTAAAAAATGCCCGATTCCTATTGTCACAAATTTGTAATGAAAACAAGGCTGAAAATGGCTGTGAAAGCGGCTTATAAAAAATATAAAAATATCCGCATAAAACCTTTATTTGCTCCTTCTAAAAATGAATAATTCATCCAAACTTTTCATACTAGCTTTGCCTTTTCTATAAACTCGATCATAAGTCATGTTTTGCTATCACCAAAACTCTTACATCAACAAGCGCTGGCCTGCAACTTCATACTTATAAATAACAACATTTAGCATTAAAATTTTTGTTTTGAATTTACACATTCATTTATTATTTGAATGTTTGTTTAATGAATACTAATGGAAGTAAATAATTTCATACAACAAAAAGAAGGCTTAGCACTCACAACGACTTCTATAAAAATTGCCATTTTTGCCTCAGGTTCAGGAAGCAATGCTGAAAGAATAATTCAATATTTTTCACAGCATCCTACAATTAAAATAAAGCTTATAGTAAGCAATAAACCTGGGGCAGGGGTTTTAAATCATGCCAATAAATTTAAAATACCCACCTTAATTATAGAAAAAGAATTGTTTTTTAGAGGGGATGGATATGTGGCAAAACTAAAAAATGCAAGGATTGATTTTATTGTGCTTGCCGGTTTTTTATGGAAAGTTCCTGATACTATAATTAATGCTTTTGCGGGGCGTATTGTAAACATCCACCCCGCCTTATTACCTAAATACGGGGGAAAAGGAATGTTCGGCGCACATGTTCACCAGGCAGTAATAGATGCGAAGGAAACCGATAGTGGTATTACCATCCATTATGTTGACGGAAAATATGATAATGGTGATGTGATTTTTCAGGCTACCTGCCCCGTATGCGATACAGATACAGCCGAAAGCCTGGCAAACAAAATTCATAAATTAGAACATGAACACTTTGCACCCGTTATTGAAGCCTGCATAAATAAAATGGAACAACCTTAAAGTTTTAAATCAAGTTCCATATAAATAACCCCGGGTAATGGGTTTGAATAATAAGGTAATGTAGTAGTAAATCCATTTGTCTGGTACAGGCGTATGGCCGGCTCTAAAATATCTAATGTATCCAACAGCATTTTTCTATAACCAAGTCTTCGGGCTTCCCTTATTAAAAGTTTAACCAGTTTATCCCCAATACCAAATTTTCTAAATGAGGGTCGAATGTATAAGCGCTTCATTTCGCAGGTTTCAAAAGATTTAGTGGCCTGTAAAGCAATACAACCCGCGGGTTCACCATTCCAAAAAGCTATAAATAAACAACCTGTTGGTGCTCCGTATTTTGCCAAAGGGTTTTCCAGTTCCTTATTAAAATGCTGAAAACATAAATCAACGTTTAATTCATTAGCATATTCAGTAAATAAAGTACTTGCCAGCTTTAGTTCGTATCCGGGTTCCTCAATCTTTTTAATTGTCAGCATGGTACAAATGTAATAGCCTGCACCAAATTAATCCTCCATAGTAATCCATTTCAAAATAATAGATTTGCCAAACATTAAAAGTGCATTTGTATGCAATTTCAATATAACAACACAACTATACATTATAAAAAAGAAGGTGAGGGACAACCAGTTGTTTTATTACACGGTTTTGGAGAGGATAGCACCATCTGGAATCACCAATTTAACTTTTTAAAACAACATTGCCTGGTTATAGTTCCCGATCTCCCTGGCAGCGGCCAGTCGCAAATGCTTAAAATTGAGGAAGACAATATTGTAATAGAGGATTATGCAACCGCTGTTCATGCACTGTTACAACATGAAAATATTGAAACCTGTATTTTACTGGGCCACAGCATGGGTGGATATATTACCCTTGCTTTTGCCGAAAAATACCCCGAACGCCTGGCAGGTTGGGGGTTGGTTCATTCAACGGCGTTTGCCGATAGCTTAGAAAAAAAGAATACCCGGAATAAAGGCATAGAATTGATACGGAAATATGGCGGCTATGCATTTTTAAAAAATAGCATCCCTAATCTTTTTGGTGAGATATACAAAAAAGCACACGGTAATAAAGTAGCAGCATTTATTGAAAAATCTAAAGATTTTACACCCGAAGCCCTTATACACTATTCAAAAGCAATGATTAACCGGCCCGACCGGACTGAAATTTTAAGTAACACTGCTGTGCCGGTTTTATTTATTGCAGGCACCGAAGATGTTGCCGCCCCTATACAAGATGTTTTACAGCAGGTACATTTACCCAAGGTTAGTTTTATTCATATATTAAACGGGGTGGGCCATATGGGCATGTGGGAGCAAACCGATACGCTAAACCAGCAACTCCTCCAATTTATAAATAGTCTTGAGTTGGTGTCGGATAATTAAATTTACCTACATATAAGTTTGTATTTGGGTACCGGCTTTCGATACTTTGAGCAACATTGTTGCGTCGCACTCTTGTACTTATATATCAAAATGCAGCAATTATTTCTCGCTAATCACAAAATAAACAGGTTAACCATTGTAGTAAAAATGTTGAGTGAACAAACAATTTAAAAGATCGAGACCTTCTTTAAACCGAGGGCAAACTGCCACGACGACGCTATGAAAAACTGCCTTTGAACCGTTCCTATTCATCGGAAGCAACGATGTATAATTGAAAAACGCCTGCTGGTAACAAAAAAATAATAGCGCGATATATTTTTGCTACACCCTTAGTTTCGGAATTCAAAGAACAACTTAATCCCCTCATTTTCCGGCTATATTTAAATGAAGTAAATCACTTGTTAATATATTACAAGGCAGGTATGGTCACTTTAAGTTTCGTACTTTCACTTTTTAAAGCAAGGCGATGCAAGTGTGCATCCTAACCCTTAAATATATTTAGCCAACCGTATAGTATTACAGCACACATGAAGAAATTATTGATCCTGCTTTTAACAATTATGAGTTGGACGGTTACCCAGGCCGGCCATATAGCCGGAGGTGAAATGTATTATAAATATTTGGGACCGGGCGGCACCAGCACTACCTTAAAATACGAAATCACCCTCAGGCTTTTTAGGGAATGTAACCCACCACCCGGCCAGGGCGGCACCCAGATTGCCCCAATACCTACCAGTGTAACCATTGGCATTTTTAATAATACCAGCCCCGCCTCACTTTTTATCGACCGGAGTGTTGTCCGCACCAACCTGGAACAAATAAGTTTAAGCAGCCCCTCGGCATGTATTGTAAATGCGCCGCAGGTTTGCTACCAAGTGGCTAACTATACCTTAATTATCGACCTTCCATTATCAACCAGCGGTTATGTAGCATCGTTTCAAACCTGTTGCCGCACCAATGGTATTGCAAATATGGCCGGCTCCTCCATTGGTGCCACCTATTCGGCAGAGATCCCTCCAACTGCTGGAAACAACCCGGTAAATAATTCCAGTGCTGTTTTTCAGTTAAAAGACACATCGCTGGTTTGCCAGGACTTAAATTTTACACTTGATTTTAGTGCAATTGACCCGGATAACGATTCGCTGGCGTATGCTTTTTGTGCTGCCTACGACGGCGGAACGGCTATAGATGCCGGAGCTATTGTTCCTTCAAGACCGCCATATAACAGTATAACTTATGGCAGCTCATTTTCAGGTAGCCAGCCTTTGGGTAATAACGTATTTATTAATCCTAAAACCGGTATCATTTCGGGCCGGGCACCTGGGGCAGGTTCGTTTGTTATTAATGTTTGCGTACTTGAATATAAAAACGGCAGGCTTCTCAGCATTCACCGGAAAGACTTTACCCTAAAAATTGGTAACTGCTCGGTAACCGAAGCTAAATTGCCACAGCCGGGCTACTCCACCATATGCGATAGTTATGAATACAAATTTGAAAACCTGTCTGCTTCAGCAAATATTTCCGCTTATTCATGGGAATTTTTCGATCCCGGATCGGGCGATAAGAATACATCAACTGAGCCTACCCCTATACATAAATATTCAGATACCGGCGTATTTAAAATAAAACTAAAAGTAGTTAGCACCACAGGGTGCAGCGATTCAACACAATCGGTTGTAAGGGTATATCCCGGATTTTTTCCTGAGTTTGACGCTATAGGAAGTTGCTTTTTAACCCCTTTTCAATTTAGGGATAAAAGCACCACCCGTTATGGGGTAGTTGATAAATGGCGTTGGGATTTTGGCGACTTAAACAGCACTGCTGATACCTCGTTGTTAAACAATGCATCGTATAAATACCCTGCTATTGGAGAGCAAAACGTTCAGTTGATTGTTGGCAGCAGCAAAGGCTGCCTGGATACGATTATTAAAAAAGTGCTGGTTAAAGACGTGCCGTTTTTAAAACTTCCATTTAAAGATACCCTTATCTGCAGCATCGACACTTTACCGCTTATTGCTGAAGGACAGGGCGCATTTAGCTGGAGCCCGGCATATAACATTTTAAACAGCTCAAGCGCTAACCCTTTTGTTTACCCCAAACAAACAACCAGCTATATTGTAACGCTTAACGAAAACGGATGTATATCAAAAGATACGGTTAAGGTTAATGTGCTTGACTTTATAACGGTGAACTCGGGGTTGGATAGCAGTATTTGCCTTGGAGATTCATTTATGTTAAGGCCTCAAACCCAGGGGTTGCAATTTGCATGGAGCCCAACTACGAGTTTAAGCGATCCTTCTACAAAAAATCCTTTCGCCTCGCCCAGGGTTACTACTTATTATAAATTACAGGTAAACCTCGGCAAATGCCAGGCCTCTGATTCCATAAAAATTTTAGTGGCGCCTTATCCGCAGGCATATGCAGGATTAGATACCAGTATTTGTTTTGGAAACCAGGTAGGGTTAAATGCTACCATGTTTGGTTCATCGTTTACATGGAGCCCAATAAACTCACTTCGAAATGGTAATACCCTAACCCCCACAGCGGCTCCGGCTGCAACAACGCAATATATTTTATCGGTTTACGATACATTGGGTTGTATTAAGCCTTTTAGAGATACCGTTTTGGTAAAAGTGATCCCACCCATACGAGCTTTTGCAGGTAACGATACAACCATAGTAGCTAACCAGCCACTGCAGCTTAATGGAAAAGGCGGTAGTGTTTACCAATGGTCGCCCGGTTTTGGATTAAGTAATACCCAGGTGGCCAATCCAATTGTAAACTTAGGCCCGGGG
>JBBSJX010000295.1:0-5489 GCA_038256825.1 Chitinophagales bacterium | reverse complement strand
CGGGCATCATTGCGGCTATTCTTTTTTATGGTTACCGCTTCAGGTTTTTTACAACAGCCATTGTACTTTTTATTATTTATTATATTATTTACAAATTACTGGGCAACGCTGCTGTGGGCGAATTCGATTCGTTTTTTATATCAGTCCAGTTTCTCATTTTTACTGTTCTTTCATCGGCAGGATGGGTTATGGGTTATGGTTTATCGAGGTCGCGGTATTTCTCTATTATATTACCGGTTTTTTTGCTGGCACTCCAAATAATAGTAGTTAGCAAAACCGCCGACATTACTGCAAACACCATCATATTAACTTTTGCCCCGGTATTGGTGTATGCTTTTTATATTATTTACACAGCGGAGCTCATTCGCAATATGAACGAAGATGAGTCCGGCTTTGCCTGGTTTATTACAAAGCGATTGACCGGTTTTACAGTTTTAGCAGCGGTTATTTTGTTGGGATCACTCTTAATTTTTCAAAAAGAATTTAAAGCCCTGGAAACCGATTGGGGCGGTGGAAAAGGAGAAAATAAAAAAGGCGGCAAGGAAAGCATGACCAAAACAGGTAAAGATGGATCGGTAAGTAATAAAGACCAGATGCAGGTTACGGGATCGCTGTCAAAAGACAAACGCCTGGTATTTGTAGCCAAACTCGATAACTATTTTCCCGATGGTAAAACGCCCAACCCATTATATTTTACCTCTCTTTATTATACCCGTTTTGATACGCTTACCCAAACATTTGAAACCGACGACAGCATGCCGTCGAACGATTTGTTTAAACCAATCCCTTCCAAAATACCTTTATACTTTTCTAAATCTGATAGTGCTGTTATACGCAATTCCAAGGCTACGCTGAGCCGTAAAGTGGTTTCGGCCGATGTTTATTCAGTCATATTATCTCCTGATGAATTTATCGCCCCATCAACAGCATTTTTTGTGCAACCCATACCTGTTGAAAAAGAATATAAATCTCAATTCAACAGCGCTTACCGGGCAAAAATGTGGGTGAGCGATCTTAACAGCGCTTATTTTATTTACAACCCGGCGGGCAATCCAATTTTAGAGGCTTTCCAGGAGCAACGTTTTCAGCAGTTAAGATCGGCAAACTCGTACCAGGGTGTAAACCAGAAATTCATAGATTATTACACCTACATGCCAAACAATCCTGATTATGAGCGGATAAAGGAACTGGCTTTGCAGATAACCAAAAATGCGAAAACACCTGTTGATAAAATGGTTGCTATAAGGGATTATTTTTTAAGTAAGAATGAGTTTGGCCAACCTTTGTACAGGTATAGCGATAACCCCGGCATTCCCGGCTTGCCCAGCGCCAGTAAACTCAATTATTTTCTTTTTGAAAACCGTAAAGGCTACTGCGCCTATTATGCCGGGGCAACTTTATTTTTATTGCGTTCACTGGGTATACCTTCCCGGATTGCAGCAGGCTTTTTAACCGTTGACCGTAGCAGTAAAAACCCGGGATGGTATTGGTTTTATGCCGACCAGGCACATGCGTGGATACAATTGTATTTTCCTGGTTTTGGCTGGATTGATTTTGACACTACGGTACCTGATGTAAATACCCAGCAAAGCCCGCAACCCGATGGTACCCCGCCCATGAATATGCAGAAAGCTTACCTGGTAGCGGATGGTAAAGCCGTAAGTGTTGATACTACTGCAAAACGGGTAACTATGAAAGTAAAAAAGCTTTTATACCACGATAAAAATTTTGAAACGGTATTACCCAAGGATATGTTGATGGATGTATCCATTGCTACCATTACAAAAGATACCGGGCAGGCAAGGTTAAGTGATGTAAAAGTAGGCAGCGACATCGTTTCTGTTTCGTATGCCGAAGTATTGAAAAATATTGACCCCGCTCCCCTGGATACTTTAGGTTCAATTTTAGACAAGATTAAAAAACCGGTACCCATTGATGAAATAAAGATCATGGAAACGGAGCTGGAAAAGAAAGCCCGCAAGAAAGAAAAGACCGCTGCTGAAAAACCTTTTAATTGGATAGCTGCTGCCTGGATAACCCTCGCAATAATTGGAGGCTTCCTGCTTTTACTATTTGCCTTACCATGGATTTTCTGGCAATACCTGAATGCAAAGGCTAAAGCAGCGAACAATGACTATAAGATTAAGTCATACCATATTTATACAGCCAGCATGTATTATTTAAACCAACTGGGCATACAGCGAAATATGTTAAGCCCACAACAATACGCAGAGCAAACAGATAAAATATTAGGTACAAAGTTTAATTCGTTTACAAATATTTACCAACAGGTAAAGTATAGCAGTATTCCATTAAGCAGTAACCAACAGCAAACGGTTCAAAACTTTTTTACACCATTTAAAAAGCAGGTTCGCGATCAAATACCTTTTAAAACCAGGTTTAGCCGCTTCCTAAATATTTATAATACCCTACATTACTTTACAAAACCAAAAATCAGATAAGTATGGAGCAGGAGATACAGATAGAACAGGCATTAGCCAATATTCAAAAACTGATTGATAATATTGAAACGGTGATCCGTGGCAAGCGGATGCAGATAAAATTTATACTTACTGCCTTGCTTGCAAAAGGTCATATATTAATGGAAGACAACCCCGGCACCGGAAAAACAGTGATGGCAAAAACGCTGGCACAAAGCATTTCTGGTCGCTCAAACCAAGGTGGGGTTATATTTAAACGCATACAGTTTACGCCGGATTTGTTACCCATGGACCTGGTGGGTTCTCACATTTTTGATGACATTCAAAAGGAGTTTATTTTTAAAAAAGGCCCGCTGTTTTGTAATGTATTATTAGCCGATGAAATAAACCGCGCATCACCAAAAGTACAGTCGGCCTTACTGGAGTGTATGGCGGAGCATCAGATAACTGTAGGAGAAACCACCTACCCTTTGGAGAAAATGTTTTTTACATTGGCCACACAAAACCCGGTTGAAATGGAAGGCACCTATCCCCTGCCTGCCGCTCAATTGGATCGCTTTTTTATTAAAATTATTTTTGGTTATGTTGACGAAGAAACCGAGCTGGAGATTTATAATAATTATTTAGGCATCGCCAACAACCTGGAGCATATACACCAGGTGCTAAGCATGGATGAAATTCTTTTTCTGCAAAGCGAAACAGAAAAGGTTACCGTGCATCCTGAGATTGTAAAAGCTGTTCGGAATATTGTTTGGGAAACACGTAAGCATGCTGAAATTTCATTAGGTGCCTCCACCCGTAGTGGCATTACGTTTTTAAAATGTTTAAAAGCTTTTGCCCTGGTAAACGGCCGCACTTTTGTAACTGAAGATGACCTGCAACAAATCACCTCGGTGGTTTTAGATCATCGCCTTATTTACAGAAACAGGGAGGCAAAAGCCAATGCCTTAACATCCATATTAAATAACGAAATGGACCGTTTAAGTAATTTAAAAATTGCCTGAACTGTTTGAGATTATGGTACAGGCATTAAGTCTTTAATGATGCTTTACTTGCGACGCTCCATTCATCTTTAGCAATCATAGCAGCATAAATTAGTTAGAAAGGAAGATTAATATTTAAATGAAGAATTTAGCTAAACATATTTTTGGGAAGACCGACTTTAAGTTTACAGGCTTCTTGCTATTGCTGATATTAATCAGTAGCGGAACATACGCCCAGCTTAATTCTGCTGCCCGTTACGAAGTGGATGCCAAACGTATTGGCATTACTCCTTTCGATAAAGATGCCATTCCACGCAGCAGAGAATTTATTAGGTTAGATCCTTCGTATTACGTAGGTTATATGTTTGAAGGCATTTACAAAGCTGAAAAAAGCAGTGATGTTTTGGGTTACCGCAATGCGATCCCTTCTTTATATCAATCTTTTAATTTATTTGAAAAAGATTATGGGAAAAATTTAAAAGAGTTGTATTCCAGCCCACAATATTACTTTCAAAACATAACGCGGTATATTGATTATTTGCAAATTGCCTCTTCACTAAGAGATTGCTATAATAACCTGGAAATGTCTGATAGTGTAATGTGGGTTTTGGACAGGGTGGAGCGTTATCATTTTCCAAAGGAACACTTTCCTGTTACTACTTTAAAGGCGAGGACCTACCATCGCAACCGTTTTTTCACCTCCTCTAAATTTGCCTTTTTAAAAAATACCGTTGCCGAAAACGAAAAAATAGCTTTTCAATATTGTTATGATGCGTTAGGAAAAATAGCACATTACAAACCGGTTAACGATTTGTGGTTTGGACCTTCACAAGCCGAAGTCGATAAACAATCTGTTTATCATTACCTGGCATTATTGCACAGTTATAACAAGAATTACGATAGCAGCGAATACTATTATGAAAAGATGGTTGATGGCGGCGCCATCTCATGGAATAATTATGGAAACTTAAAACACGAGTTGGGCAGTTTTGCTTTGGCAAAGGAATTTTTTAATAGAGATCGTTATACAACTAACCAAAAAACACTGCGGGAGCCTTACTATTATATTCCCATGCTGGATGTTTATGCCGGCCGTACCAAAGAAGCTATAAGTACTAGTAAAGAAGCAATAGATTATTCAGGCTCTACTCCCGGCTTTGGCTGGTATAATATTTCGTTGGGGCGTAGTTATTTATATGATGGGCAGTTAGACAGTGCAGATTATGTTTTAAATAAGGCTGCCAATTTCAGGGAAATACATATTGGTACTACCCTCACACAGCAACAGTATGATTTTACCATTAACCTGTTGAAACTGCAGCTAACAGAGAAGAAAATCAATCTTCAAAAATTTATAAATAAAGGCTGGTGGTATTCTCCTTCGTCACTTTATAAAATAGCGTCGTTAAAAATTGAAAAGTTTTTATTGGAGTACGTTTTAATTAACCAATTAACAGCCAACCCTGAGCGGGATCGCGTGGTGTATGATTTGTTTTGCTCAGAATGTACCACCACTTTTGATGAGGCATTATACCTTATAAAAGATTTTAGCCCTTCCTATTTTATTAAAAAGTATGAAGAATATCAACGCACAGATCCACGTAAGGAAATAACGAGGTATTTTAAATTATTTACGCATGAAATGGAATGGGCAAAGGGAGATGAAAGCAAAGCGTTAACCGGTTACGAACAATTGATGAAAGAAACGTTGCTGGATACTGCCAATGAAAAACTTTTTTTAGGTAGGTTATACGAAGGATTGTGTAATGGATATAAGGAAAACGGTAATGAGGGAAAATATGATTATTTCGCCAGCAATCTTTACGACCGCTACCCGCAGCTTATTCCTTTCAGCAATTTACAGGTGAAAATGAATTTGAACACTTCAGGCGTCAACGATAAAATTACAGAAGCCGTACTTAAGGATTTAAAACGATGTAATATAAAATGGATCAAAAACACCGGACCAACTACACCTGTAGTAAACATCAACTTCATAAAAAAAGGAGCCCATTACGAAGCCACCATTTATGTAAAAACGGGGCTCAACACTACTGCCCTGAAT
>JBBSJX010000294.1:0-5500 GCA_038256825.1 Chitinophagales bacterium | reverse complement strand
GCAGGGTCTTCAATGCTTTGATTGTATTCTGCTTTGTATTCTTCAAAACTTTTTATCTGGTTTTTATATGCCATAGCAATCGGGTTTATAATCGCAAGTTAACAAGCTATTTTTTTTATTCGGTAATATTTATAAATCTAAAATCAAAGGCATTTTACTAAAAGAATAAATTTAAAAACATAGTTTATCCTTTATTTTTTGTTGCAGGCAGCCGTTCAATTAGCAACATCGTTGTAGCCTTACCGAACCTTGGCGGTTCACTTCCTTGTACTTTTTAGTCATAATTACCTTTTTAAAAAACAAATATTTTAAGCATTGAATTTATTTTTGAAACGCTTCATATTTCTCGTTTTAAAATGTTGTTGGCTACCTATCTTTAGAACATTAACAACTGCGGCATATGAGTAACAACGATACTAAAGGAATTGGAAAAGTTATTTTCTCCTCGTCTTTGGGTACACTGATTGAATGGTACGATTTCTACATTTTCGGTAGCCTGGCAACGGTTATTTCCAAACAGTTTTTTCCTGAAGAACAAGGTACTGCAGCATTGCTTTCTACACTGGCCATTTTTGCAGCGGGCTTTATAGTAAGGCCTTTTGGCGCCCTGGTTTTTGGCGGGCTGGGCGATATTATCGGTAGAAAATATACCTTTTTACTTACCCTGGTTTTAATGGGTGGTTCCACTTTTTTAATTGGTTTAGTTCCGGGTTATAAAACCATTGGCATACTAGCACCTATATTGGTTCTTATACTCAGGCTGGTTCAGGGGCTTGCATTGGGTGGAGAATATGGAGGCGCTGCAACTTATGTGGCCGAACATTCGCCTGAGGGCCGCAGGGGTTTTTTTACCAGTTGGATACAAACCACCGCAACCCTGGGGCTTTTTGTTTCGTTAGGGGTAATCCTGCTTACTAAAATGAGTATGTCGAACGAAGCTTTTAATGCAGAGTGGGGCGGCTGGCGCTATCCTTTCTGGGTTTCAATATTACTGGTAGGGGTTTCCATTTACATACGTATGCGCATGAAGGAATCTCCGGTGTTTGCCAAACTTAAAAAAGAGGGCAAAACATCTGCCAACCCTTTAAAAGAAAGTTTTGCCCATAAGGCCAATTTAAAAATGGTTTTGCTTGCATTATTTGGTGCTGTAATGGGCCAGGGTGTAATATGGTATACGGGCCAGTTTTACGCCCAAAACTTTTTGGAAACAAAAGCTATGATTGATTTTGAACAAAGCAGAACCATATTGTTGTGGGCTATTTTGTTTGGAACGCCGTTTTTTGTTTTGTTTGGCGCTTTAAGCGATAAAATCGGGAGAAAATGGATCATGATGCTGGGTATGCTATTGGGTATATTAACCTACAGACCAATCTACCAGGTTTTTCTTGATAAATCAGCTGTAACTCCTTCAATAGAACTGGCCATAGATGACGGACCGCCCGATATTAAAAAGGAACAATCTGTTTCGGGTAATGATTTAGTAATTACAACAGTAGCCCGGCACTTGCCCAATGGTTTAACCTTTAAACAAACCCAAACGGATACAATATTAACCCAAACGAATGTTGTAAAACCAGGAAAGCCTGCTTATGCTGATAAGCGGCTGCCTGGTAATATTTACTGGCTGTTTGTTTTCCTGGTGTTTATACAAATTATTTATGTTACCATGGTTTATGGGCCAATCGCCGCTTTTTTAGTGGAGCTTTTTCCAACCCGAATCCGGTACACATCCATGAGTTTACCTTATCATATTGGTAACGGTGTGTTTGGAGGGCTGGTGCCATTTATAGCTACACTAATTACCAGTTTTAAAGGATCCACACCGCTTTCCGGTCTTTGGTATCCTATAGGTGTGGCTTCGGTATGTTTTATTATAGGGTCGGTGTACCTTAGTAACCATGTGGCTAAAAAAATAGAAAATTAACCGGATAACTATTAAAATTATGAACCAGTTAAAAAAAATATTGGGTTTTGTGTGGATGGTTTTGGGCCCGGCCGCAATGATTTTTATGTTTTGGCAGGCAATGGATAAAATTGGTATTGCACAAGCCGCTGTTTCTGCTGCGGTAAATGATAGTGCCAGGGAATTAGCACGTTCTATTGCTATAAATACCATTTTACAATGGAGTATAATCATCCTGGTTTTTTTACCCATTGCATGTGGAATGATCATTTTTGGTAAATATGCAGTTGATGGAGCATATGATCATCTGCCCCAAACATCAGAAGAGTTGGAATAATTTTGTCTACTGCTCCTTAAGGACTGCATTTTTAAGCAATCTTACTAAAGCAAAATGCTTTAAGCTTTAAGTATTAAGTTTGCCGAAACTGGTTCGTATTTTAATACAAAAAAATAATAGGAGCCTAACCGCTGTAAGATGCTGCTTGAATTTATAGCCCGATATTATAAGTTTTTTTGGATAGGCCTTGGGATTCTGTGTTTTATTAAAATCATCCTGGCCAACCTTTTTCATGGCAGCCTGCAGGGTATGAACGGGATGTTGTTTGCATTGTTTAAATGGTTTGGCGAGGAAGAGCAGGAAATGGAAGAGGTATCGGCCAGGCGATTGATGATGCGAATTTTAAACATAATTACTTTGATGGTGTATGGGGCGATGCTATTAGTATTTGTTGCCACTTTAATTCCGCTGTTTATTGGAGTATAGTATTCGCAACTCACCTGGTGTTAATATTCTAAATAAATAATTTTTCAGGCTTAATGTCAATAGTTATAAATAACCTGGTAAAAATATATGGCGCTCAAAAAGCCGTTGACGAGGTTTCTTTTTCGGTTAGTAAAGGGGAGATAGTAGGTTTTTTGGGACCCAATGGTGCGGGAAAATCCACCACCATGAAGATGATTACCGGCTACCTTAAACCTGATAGTGGCTTTGCCCAGGTTTGCGGCATTAATGTAGCGGATGAACCGATTAACGTGAAACGCAAAATTGGTTACCTGCCCGAGGCAAACCCTTTATATTTTGAAATGTATGTTAAGGAATACCTCTCTTTTATAGGCGGCGTTCATGGTTTAAACAACCTGGCAAAACGCATTGCGGATGTAATTGCACTTACCGGCCTCACTCTTGAAAGCAAAAAAAAGATTGGACAACTTTCAAAAGGGTATAAACAAAGAGTTGGATTGGCTGCTGCCCTTATTCACGACCCTGAAGTGTTGATTTTAGATGAACCTACCAGCGGACTTGATCCCAATCAGATTATTGAGATCAGGAATGTGATTAAGCAGGAAGGCAGCAATAAAACCGTTTTATTTTCCTCGCACATTTTACAGGAAGTGGAAGCTATTTGCGACCGGGTTATTATAATTAACCATGGCAAAATGGTTGCAAACGATACCCTTGCCAACCTGCAGCAACAGGGCTCGGGCGATATTGTAAAGGTTACGTTTAAGGAACCCGTGCAGCTAGATGCCTTTACCTCGTTAGCTGGCGTAAAATCAATTAATAAAATTGATGATTATACACTGCAACTGGTAACTGAACAAGCGAATGAAGTAAAACGCCAGTTGCTGGAGATGTCGTTACAACAAAACCTGGATATTGTGTCGCTGGTAAACGAAGGGGGTAGCCTGGAGAATATTTTCAGAAGTTTGACTACAGCTAATTAATGTACTTTTGCCAGGTTTTATAATTCTGACCTGCTTTTCGGTTTAATAATTTTAAGTTTGGATTTAAACCGGCGAAACAAGTTGCTACAGTACAAGAGTGCGACGCAACGGCCGACGATTAAAGCACTATTGCTTGCTTCCAAAATAAAGAATACAATAATCAAAAAATACAATTTACGCTCATGAGCTACATTTCAGACATTCATGCCAGGCAAATTTTAGACAGCCGTGGTAACCCAACTATTGAAGTTGACGTAACAACCGATAACGGTCATGTTGGCCGTGCTGCCGTTCCCAGTGGGGCCTCTACAGGTATTCACGAAGCAGTTGAGTTGCGTGATAATGATAAAGCCGTTTACGTTGGAAAAGGTGTTTTACAGGCAGTAAAAAACGTTAACGATGTTATTGCTGAGCAATTACTGGGCTGGCCCGTTAACGACCAGGCAGGTATTGACCATAAATTAATTGAACTGGATGGCACCGACAATAAAGGTAACCTGGGTGCTAACGCTATTTTAGCCGTTAGTATGGCAGTGGCAAAAGCTGCAGCGCAGGAAAGCAACCTGCCACTATTTAGGTACCTGGGTGGAGTTAACAGTACTGTATTGCCCATGCCTTTAATGAATATTTTAAACGGTGGTGCACATGCCGATAACAAAATTGACTACCAGGAATTTATGATTGTTCCGGTGGGTGCCAGCAGTTTTAGTGAAGGCTTGCGCTGGGGTGTTGAAATTTTTCACCACCTGAAAACTGTTTTGAAAAAGAAAGGCTATAGCACCAATGTAGGCGACGAAGGTGGTTTTGCACCCAACATCCAAAGCAACGAAGAAGCTATTGAAACCGTTTTATTGGCTATTGAAGCAGCAGGTTACAAACCAGGCGAGCAGGTAGGCATTGCCTTGGATGCCGCTTCATCCGAAATGTGGAAGGCTGATGAAAAAGTGTATCATTTCCACAAAA
The DNA here is from genome assembly GCA_038256825.1 of Chitinophagales bacterium. Taxonomy (GTDB): domain Bacteria; phylum Bacteroidota; class Bacteroidia; order Chitinophagales; family Chitinophagaceae; genus Segetibacter. Next base: position 909 of record JBBSJX010000294.1, on the reverse strand, counting down.
GCGACGGTAAAAAATTAACCATCGATCAAATGGTGGCCTATTGGGAAGAGTGGGTAAACAAATACCCTATTGTTAGCATAGAAGATGGTATGGCTGAAGAAGATTGGGAAGGTTGGAAAAAGCACACGGAAACCCTGGGCGATAAATGCCAGTTAGTGGGCGACGATCTTTTTGTTACCAATACCAAAATATTACAGCGTGGAATTGATGAGGGTATTGCAAATAGTATTCTTATTAAGGTAAACCAGATAGGCACCCTAACAGAAACCATTAACGCAGTTCAATTGGCACAGGCAAATGGCTACACAACTATTATGAGCCACCGTAGCGGCGAAACCGAGGATACAACGATTGCCGATCTTGCAGTTGCCTTAAACTGTGGCCAGATTAAAACCGGTAGTGCCAGCCGTAGCGATCGTATGGCTAAATACAACCAATTAATTCGTATTGAAGAAATGTTGGGAACAAACGCTATTTATCCTAAAGGAAAAATTAAGTTTTTAAAAGGGAAATAAGTATTGCTAAACATGGGTGGTTAAATTTATTTTAATCATCCATGTTTATTTTAGTTAACTTTTTTTTGAGCCCGGCAGGTTAACAACTATTAAGCATTGTTGCGTCGCACACTTGTACTTCCTGTTCAATATGCTGCAACCTGTATATTATTATTATCATGAGTAATGCATCGCTTTTATTTAAAATTTTAAGAAATAAATACCTGGTAACCCTGGTGGTTTTCCTGGTGTGGATCTTATTTTTTGACCGAAACGATATGATTACCCAATGGGACCGCAAAAAAGAACTTAACAAACTGGAAACCAGTAAAGCATATTACGAAACAGAAATTAAAACAACCGAAAAGGAACTGGCCGACCTGGAAAGAGACACCAGGGTTCTGGAAAAATTTGC
>JBBSJX010000293.1:0-5506 GCA_038256825.1 Chitinophagales bacterium | reverse complement strand
TCAATTAACATCACCTGCCCCTCTTCATACTTATTTAATTGTTTTTCCACGATCAGCATTTTTGCAAATGTATTGAAGGATGGTGGACAAGTTTCCCAAATAACCAAAAGATGAAGTGATTGCGACGCAACGGTGATGCTATGAAAATATAAGCTGGTATAAAAACTAAAAATAAAATGATGCTTTAGATAGCCTGTCGTGCTTTTAGTTCAAGGTATTTATTAATGGTGTTTACGGTGAGTTGTTGTGGTGACGTGACTATGGAAATGATGCCATACTGTTGCAGCTCTTTAGCAATTAAACGTTTTTCGAACGCAAATTTTTCGGCTATGGTTTTGGTGTACACCTGTTGCAGGTTTTTTGCAGGCGTATTAATTACCTCCTTCAGTTCGGTATTCTCAAAAAAAACAACCAGCAGCAAGTGATGCTGGGCTAATTTTCGCAGGTAAGGCAAATGCCGTCGCATACCGTTGGTTGACTCAAAATTGGTGAATAATACAATGAGGCTTCGCTGGCTTATTTTTCTGCGCAGGGTTATGTACAATTGCTCAAAATCGCTTTCCAGGTAACGCGTTTTCTGGTTGTATAAAACATCCAAAATGGATTGCATTTGTGTAGCTTTTTTACTGGCTGGCAAAAAAGAACCTATATGCTCGCTAAAAGTTATCAGGCCGGCTTTGTCTTGTTTGGTAAGGGCAACATTGCACAACACCAGGCTGGCATTAATGGCATAATCTAAAAGGCTGAGCCCTTCAAAAGGCATTTTCATTATTCGTCCTTTATCGATAACAGCATACACCTGCTGGCTTTTTTCATCGGTAAAATTATTTACCATTAATTGTCCTTTTCGTGCGGTAGCCTTCCAGTTTAGTGTGCGGTAATCATCGCCCTGAACATATTCTTTTATTTGTTCAAACTCCATGCTATGCCCTAACCGCCTTATTTTTTTTACACCAACTTCGTTTAGGCGGTTACTGATTGCCAATAGCTGGTATTTGCGCATTTGCAGGTACGATGGATATACTGGTACTGCAGCCGGTTGGTGAAATGAATACCGGCGATTGGTAAAACCTATTTTTGCTGACACATATACCTGCACTTTTCCAAACTGGTAATTGCCTCTTTTAACAGGCCTTAATACATATTGAATAATTTTTTTTTCGCCGGGGTTTAAAGTAGTTGTAAACAATACATCACGCTTTTGAAACTGGTGCGGTATTTCATCAATAACCTCAACGTTTACAGCATAAGCATACCTGTTTTCCAAATGAATTTTTACGGGATTATCATCGCCATTGCTAAACCTGTCGGCATGCGATCGCGCAGCAAAAATACCTTTGCGGTTGCTGAATAGCATAATGTAATCTAAAACCAATAATACAACCAAAACCAGTAAAGCTATGTAGGGTATTACGCCCAGCCATGGTAAAAAAAAGCGGGCAATAAATAATATAACGCATACCGTAATAGCAATATGCCATCTTGTTTTAAAGTACAGCGAACCGAAGTAGTATAAAAAAAATTGTTTCAATTATTAAAGGTTAGGGTTAACGGGGTACTTCAACTTTTTTAATAATTGTATCAATAACATCATCCGGGGTGCCGCCCTCCATTTCTTTTTCGGGCGTTAGTATAATGCGGTGCCGTAAAACGGCAGGCAGCACTTTTATTACGTCATCCGGGGTTACAAAATTTCTACCACTCATGGCGGCAATGGCTTTGGCGCTTTTTAACACTGCTACCGAAGCACGGGGCGATCCTCCTAAAAACAGCGCTTTATTATTACGGGTTTCATAAACCAGCTCAGCTATATAGCGCATCACTTTTTCTTCTACATGCAGGGCAGTTGTTATGTTTCGGTAACGAACAATATCCTCGGCAGTAAATACAGGATTTACTTCCTGGGTAAAGTGTGTTGTTTTGCCACTATGCGCATATTGCAAAATAACTATCTCCTCCTCTAATGAAGGATAGTTGATCACAATTTTAAAAATGAAACGGTCCAGTTGGGCTTCCGGTAAACGGTAGGTTCCTTCTTGCTCAATGGGGTTTTGTGTTGCTAAAACCAAAAAGGGCGGAGGCATTTGGTAGGTAGTACCATCGTAGGTTATCTGTTTTTCTTCCATTACCTCAAACAAGGCAGCCTGTGTTTTTGCAGGTGAGCGGTTAATCTCATCTATTAAAACAATGTTGCTGAAAATGGGTCCTTTTCTAAAAGTAAAACTTCCCGATTGGGGGTTAAAGACCGAAGTGCCTAACACATCGCTTGGCATTAAGTCGGGTGTAAATTGTATGCGGCTAAAGGGTACATTTATGCAACGTGCCAATAGTTTTGCGGTTAATGTTTTGGCAACACCCGGAACACCTTCTATCAAAACATGTCCATCGGCCAGGATGGCTGCCAGCAATAAGTCAATCATGGCCCCCTGGCCAACAATTACCTTAGCAATTTCCTGCTTTACTCTTTGTATGGCCATACTGAGTTGTTCCACTTCTGATGAAGGTTCTATATTTTCTAATTCCATTGTCAAATTTGTTTATAAAAATGATCTATCTGTGTGTCTAATTCAATTAATAACTGGTCGTTACAACTGCCCTGTTTAGCCTTCTTTATTAGTTGTAATAATTGGGCTACCTGGGTTTTGTTAACTCCGCTTTTTCTTACGAGTTGTTCTTCAAAATGAGGGTCCAGGTCGGTAGTAGGTAAAAAGAAACGATGCCGGATATAATCCATGAAATAATTGATTTTTTTATCTGCAATGCCGTGGTTGTCTCTTTGATTAAAATATACATTGGATACTGTGGTAACAAAATCAAGTGTTGAATTGCGGGCCGGTAATATAGTAGGTATTACCCGCTGTTTACGTTTCATTTCAAATACAATATAAATTAGTAAACCCAGTAAGGCTAAGCGTAATGCCCATTTTAAATATTCGTTTTGCAAAAAAAATCTCAAAGGGGTTTCAGGCCCTGTATTACCAGGTTTATAATATTCGTCCCAGCGAATAAGCTGTACGTTTTTAGGAATATAAGATAAAGCCTTGGCAGTATACGATGCATTGTTTTGGTACAACATAAAATAATTGCTGAAACTAACCGGGGCGGTGTGAATAAAAAATGCCCCGGTGCCATAGTTTACTTTTATATAGTTGGGTTGTTTGCGGTCGTTAATGCCTAGAATGGTAGTGGCCGATGTATCTACTTTAGTAAAATATTCATCAATAGTGGAACTTAAAAACGTGTAATTGTTTTTTTCTTTTAAAGAGGTGTTTACAAAATTTAGTGATGTTGAATCTTTATTGATTAATGAAATTCTTGTACCAATTTTTAATTTAAAAGTGTCCAGGAATGGTTTACTAAAATTGGCTGCTGCAATTAAAACATAATTTCCCTGTCGTACATAATTTCTCATTTCCTCCACATCGTTTTTTGAGGGACTAAAAACGGGGGATAAAATAATGTAAGCCGTGTTTTGTTGCCTGATATTATTCAACTGATTGTACACCGGTTTTTGAAAAGAACTGATAGACGAACCGGGGAAAATATTTTTAAGTTGCTTGTGTAAAATGTAACCCCCATACGGGTTTTTGTCATTCTTGCTTAAGGTTACTGTCCAATCAATAGGTTGGGGTTTATTTAATTCTGCAATAACATACAGCATAAATACAATGATGAACAATATAATTGGTTTCCTATATCCCTTCACTATAGCAGGTTGTTGAAATGTTGAAATTGGTTTTGCAATTTCTCAAACATTGGTTTGTTGATTGAGATTTCACCATACCACGTGTATTCAAAATTAATTGTGAGTAAACCAAACTCCGCATGCCACGGTTTAGCGCTTACTTCATTTAAATAATCGGTATTGGTTTTATTGGGCTGCCAAAGTATATAATCTTTATCGCTCAGTTTTTTTAATGCCTGCAGGTATAATAGCCGGGTTGCAAGCCGGTAGTTACCTTCACCAATTGCGCTACTAATTGCTTCATCAAACGATATCTGGTTAATGTCTTCATGGGTTGTAACAAAAGGCAAATCGTTATTGTTTCTCCCAAACAATCCTGAACGGTTCATACCCATAACTTTCATTACAAAAAAAACAATGATTGCTATACCAAATATTATAAAGAAGGTCCACATGGTTGTCTTGCCTTCACTCGTACTTAAAATTTCTCTTACTTTAAACCAGAACCAACTCCAGAATTGATCCCACCAGCTTAGTGAGGGTTCTTTTACAAGATCGTATTGAAATGTTTTTTGTTTTTTAAATTCCTTTAAAGCATTTTGGTTAAACGACCTTACTTCAATTACACCTGAATCGCGTTGCACAGTTGCCTGCGCAAATCCTCCCTTTGATAGCAGGGCAATAAAAAATACTAACAACCATATTCTCATTAATATTGTTCTTGAATATTGTCAAAGCTTGTTGGAGTGTCGCCTATGTTTTCCAGTTTGCGCATCATTCCTGTACCATCATATCTTTCGGATAAATTAAAATAATGCAGCACAACCGCAACATAATACACAATGTAAAATACAAACGATAAAATGCTTAAAATAGAAGTGGCAATACCAACGGTTTGGGTAATGTTTTTGGTGGTAAAATAATAAATCACACCTGCCGCACCGCCTATAATGGTTGATATGATACCCGAACTAAAAGAGTATATAATATATACCAGCAGGTAAATACCCAGCGATATCCAGAAGTTATCTTTGATCAGGGCGAAACAACGGGAAAAAGCTACGCCAAATGATTGATCTTCCATTATTACAATTATCGGAAACGGTAACAATACAACCAGCAAATAAATTCCAGGTAGTATGCATAAAACCAGGCCTATAGCCATAACGATTGCGGTAACAATACTGTAAACCAAAATTAACAGGAAGTACGATTTAAAAACGTTCCAAACTTCATCCATTGCCGGGGTTTGGCCGCCTTTTTTCTCATAAACTTTCATGTACGATATAATAGCCACCTGCATCGCCACAATATTCAGCCAGCTTAAAAAAATTACCAAAAAGTATTGCCCGTTAATCATATCCATAGGGTTGGGCTGGTCAACAGTTTTACCTTTAATTATTTGTTCAAATAACGATCCCATATCACTTTGATACATTCCACTAAAAATAGCTGTCGCCAGCATAAACACCCCTGCTATTCCTAAAAAACTTGCAACCAGGGGTTTAAAATTTTGCCTGATAAAAAGAAAGGTGTCATTAAGGTTGTCGCTGAAATCTCTTATTTTTCGGAGTTCAACTTTTTGTTCAGCCATTGTGTAAAGTTTTGATTTTCGTTTTGATTGTTAGGTTGGTTGATAGCCCGGTGTACCCGGTTGTAAAGTCTTATTGGATAAATAATAAAATACCAGGCAATAAAAAGTACACTGCCCGTTAATATACTTATACTAAGCCATAGCGGCATGTTTGCATACCTGGTAATATAGCCTTCAAAAAAAGCCGCCACTAAAAATACAGGAACCAGTCCCACTAATATTTTAAG
>JBBSJX010000292.1:0-5507 GCA_038256825.1 Chitinophagales bacterium | reverse complement strand
CGCCTGCTGGTGCGTTCATTTTCTACAAAAAAAGCATCGCATTTTTTTACATAATCTAAAACATAGGCTGGCAGCGTTTCAGTGGCATCTTCGTGTAAAACGGTGGGGATAAGAAAAACACTTCCTGTCATTATATTGGGTTGTTAAATAGTAAAGCTGCGAAGGTACTAGTTTGAAAATATAGCCTTAGCGGCTACTTTAAATTATGCTATAGAAATGTCTCTATTTTTCATCGGATACAAACTTAATGTAGCAGCAATTACTGCATAAGCCGGGGCCAATACCCAGCCTATAATCGGTACCAGGTGCATCAGGTAAAATAATATGCCGTTGCCAATTGCTAAACCCTTATGGGCGCTAATAAAGCTGATACTTTGCGCCATAGACAATTTGTTTCGTTCGCAACTATAATCCAACATGGCAAAGCCATAGTAATAGCACTCAATTAAAATAGCGAAAACCGGGGTTACCCAACCAACCAATGGAATGATTGATAGTAATAAGATTGAAACCGTGTAAACTGTTTGCCACAACGAATTTCGCAAGGCTATACCAATTCCTCTAACAATATCGCTCAGTAATTGTGGAAAGCTAAAAGGATAATCTTTTCCCTCAATAATAGCCTCTGTTTTTTCGCTTAAATATGCAAAAATGGGAGAACCAATAATGAGCCATATATATTTAAATAACGAAAAATAAAACAGCATGAGGATGAGCCATAACATCATACCCGAAAGAGTAAATAAGAAACCTAATACCCGGCTTTTCATCGAAATAACCCATTCGTTTAAATGAGATTTAATAAGCAGGAAATCGATAACGTTTGTAGCACTTTTTCCAAAAAAATACATACTCACAACAAATAGAAGCATGTAAATAATACCGGGGATTAAAATCCATTTCCACAAATTATGTCGTCTTATAAAACGATGTGCCTCGCCATAGGCTTGTATTGCAATCACTATATCTTTAAGCAATGATGTTTATTTTTGTTATAAATGTAAAGTATTCAAAATTATCACCTTAACAAAAGGCACTGCATGCAATTGAACCAATACCTTAAACATAAAATTTCACTTGCTTTTTATGAAAGAAATGACGTTGTAACCATTGCGCACGATTTATTGGGTAAAGTGCTCGTTACAAATTTTGAGGGTAAGTTAACTGCAGTAAGAATTGTTGAAACTGAAGCTTATAATGGTGCTTTAGATAAAGCTTCGCATGCCTATAATAACCGCCGCACCAAACGTACTGAAGTAATGTTTGGCCATGGGGGAATTGCTTATGTTTATTTGTGTTATGGTATACACTACCTTTTTAATGTTGTTACCAATTTGCAGGAGGTGCCTCATGCGATTTTAATAAGGGCAGCAGAACCTTTGGAAGGGGTAGACATTATGTTGGAAAGAACGGATAAAATAAAACACGGTTTTAATCTTACCCGTGGTCCAGGCAACGTTTCTAAAGCTTTAGGAATAAAAGTTTCGCATACAGGCGTTAGTTTGTTGCAGAATCAATTATTTATAGCTGATGATGGGGTACGATATAATTTAAATGAAATAATTGCTACACCACGTATAGGTGTGGATTATGCTGCTGAAGATGCTTTTTTGCCCTATCGGTTTATTGTAAAAAGCAATCCTTATTTAAGTGGCAAAAAAGTGCAGAACGAGTTGAATTTATTGTGATTTATTTCTTTATAAAATTGTAGATAATGTTTGCTGCGTTTGCTGAAGCATGGCCCCCTTTTAATAATAAATTTCTTAAATCCTGGTAATCCTTTTTTAGTTCAACTTGCCGCTCTGTATTTTCCAATAATAGCCTTAATTCTTTAATGCAATTTTCAGCCGTCAAATCGTTTTGAATAAGTTCCTTAACTACAGGTTTATCCATTATTAAATTTACCAGCGAAATGTATTTTATTTTGATTACCCTTTTTGCAATGGCATAGGAGATGGGGCTGCCTTTATAACAAACCACCTCAGGTACACCAAATAACGCTGTTTCAAGTGTAGCAGTGCCGCTGGTAACCAATGCGGCAACAGATTGGCTCAACAGCTTGTAAGTTTGATTGCTTACCACAGAAACGTTTTTATATGGCTCCATAAACGATTGATAAAATGCATCGTCTAGGCCAGGTGCTTTTGCTACAATAAATTCATAATCAGGAAAAGCATTACTAACCTCCAGCATTATGGGCAACTTTTTTGCAATCTCCTGTTTGCGGCTTCCGGGGAGTAAAGCGATGATTTTTTTATCATCATTTAAACGGCTTTGGCTTGTTGCTTTAAATCGCTCAATTACTTCAATTAAAGGATGACCTACATAGTCAACATCATAATCAAACTTTTGATAATAGGCTTTTTCAAAAGGTAGAATGACAAGCATTTTATCAACACTCCTTTTAATGGTATGTACTCTTTTCTCCTTCCACGCCCATACCTGTGGCGAAATATAATACACCACTTTAAAGCCTAGTTGTTTAGCCCATTCAGCAATTTTTATATTAAACCCGGGGTAATCAATTAAAACGATGACATCCGGGTTAAATTCTTCAATATCCTGTTTGCAGAAACGTAGGTTTTTTAAAATAACAGGTAAGTTTTTTACAACCTCAATAAAACCCATAAAAGCTAAATCCTTATAATGCTTAACGAGGGTTGCACCCTGCGCCTCCATCAGGTCGCCACCCCAGCAACGTAAATCTGCAGCACCATCCAATTGCTTAATCTGGTTTATAAGATTACTGCCATGCAAATCTCCACTCGCTTCGCCTGCTATTAAGTAATATTTCATAAAGGCTTCAAAATTAAATCAAACGTGCAATACCAACCATATTGGATATAACTGGTTTTTATATAAGCCATAAATAAAAAGCTGCTCAATCTAAAAAATTAGAAGGAGCAGCCTCACCTTTTTTAAAGTTATTATGCCAGTATTTTAAAAAGAATAGCACTTATTGCATAAACGCAGGTGGCTATAAAAATTCCACGTGATGTACGATCTTTTCGGGTATTGATATAATAGGTAAACACAATTGCGTTTGCAATTAAAGATATGCTGATGATGCCTGATAACAGTGCTTTCTGTGATAGAATAACCTGGAAAAATTCGCGTAGCGTAAACAAGCGAAACTGTACCAGGTAATAAATAAACATTCCTGCAATTGGCGCCAAAAAGCCCAGTATTATTCCAAGCCGGAGGCTATCTTTTTTTAAGAACAAAATTTAAAATTTAAGTGATTTTTCCAGCTTTTCTTTCAGTTTGTAATGGGTTAAATCAAACTGAACGGGAACAACGCTTACATAATTGTGGTTTAGTGCCCACACATCCGTATCGCGGCCTTTATCAAAATTTACAAATTCACCAGTAAGCCAATAATATTTTCTACCGTGAGGGTCTAATCTTTCATCAAAATCCTCCACATATTTTGCGTATGCCTGCCTGCAAATTTTTACACCTTTAAGCATATCAGCTTCTACGGCCGGAAAGTTTACATTCAGGCAAAGGTGCTTATCAATTTGTTTTTTATTAAGCAATTGCTCTACAATAAGCGCTGCATATTTCTTAGCCCCGCTAAAGTCAGCATCTAAACTATAATCAAGCAGCGAAAACCCAACGCTGGGTATACTTTCGATAGAAGCTTCAACAGCAGCCGACATGGTGCCCGAATAAATTACATTGATTGAATGGTTCGCTCCATGGTTTACACCACTCAAACAAATATCCGGTTTGCGGTGCAGTATTTTGTCCACTGCCAGTTTTACGCAGTCAACCGGTGTACCGCTACACTGCCACGCTTCAATTCCATCAAAATTTTGTGCAGGAACCAAACGTAAAGGATGTCCAATAGTTATAGCATGTCCCATACCGCTTTGAGGTTTGTCGGGAGCCACTACCACCACTTTGCCCAGGTGTTTTACTGCATCCACCAGGGCAGCTAAACCCGGTGCTGTAATGCCATCATCATTGGTAATAAGTATTATTGGTTCTTCAGTTACTGTCTTTTTTGCTTTTGCCATATTATTTAAATAACGTGCAAAAATCATGTTTAAATATAAGCAGCCAAAAAATTTTTGTTTTAAAACTAAAATGTTTAGTATTTTTGAAACTAAACAAATTAGTATCATCATGTCTCAGGCCGGTAAAAATTTAAAATACCTGCGCAAACTACGTGGATGGACACAGGAGGAGTTTGCCGGTAAACTAAAAATCAAACGTTCGTTACTAGGCGCTTATGAAGAGGAGAGAGCAGAGCCAAGAATTGAAGTGCTGGAAATTGTGAGCGGAATATTTAAAATAACCCTGGATGAACTATTGCTGAAAGATGTTGCAAATGCCAAGGGAACTACCTACCTGGAAAAGCGCCGGCAATTAAAAATGGCCTCTACCGTAGCCGAAATACAATTTGTGCCGGTGAAAGCCGCTGCAGGTTATTTAGCCGGCTTTGCCGATCCTGAGTTTATTGATGAATTAAACACCTTTACCCTGCCCATGATGGCTGCCGGCAATTATAGGGCTTTCGAAATAATTGGTGACAGTATGTTGCCCACCCAAAGTGGTTCGGTAATAGTGGGAGAAAAGTTAGAGGATATTGAAGAAGTGAAAACCAGCAATACCTACATTGTTATCAGCCGCAATGAAGGTATTGTTTATAAAAGGGTTTTAAAAAGCAACCGGAACAAAAGCAAGGTTACTTTGGTGAGTGACAACCCACAGTATGAACCCTACCAGGTAAATGCCGAAGATATTGTTGAGTTGTGGCAGGCGCAAATGATTATATCCAAGGCAAACGTACAGCAGCGCTGGGATGTAAACCAATTGGCCTCGTTGGTAAATAACCTGCAGGAACAGGTTAGCACCTTAAAGAAAAAGATGAATTAAAATAGTTATTTGGGGGTTAGTTGGTATGGCGGCAGAATTTTTTCTGCCGTTTTTTTATTTGTAACCCGGCTTTAAGTCATCAGGCAACAGTCGTTGCGTCGCACACTTCTACTAAAGGTTATAAAGCAACTTCTTAAAGTCACTTTAATGCTTAACGTACCACTATCCAAATAAGTCAACGGCTGTTCTAAAAGTATTACAATGTGCCTCTACAATAGTTTTTATATCGGGTGAATAGCCGCCGCCCATTGCTACGCAACAAGGAATTCGATTTTGTTTTAGAAGTGAAAACACCAGGGTATCACGTTGTTTACACCCTTTAATGGATACTTTTAATTTGCCAAACTTATCGGTTTCAAGTATGTCTACACCCGATAAGTACATGGCAAAATCGGGTTTAAATGTTTCTATCAATCCTGGAAGGGTGCGTTGTAAAATGCTTAAATACTCTTCATCTTTTATTCCATCGTTTAATGGAACATCAAGGTCCGAAACTTGCTTTTGGAAGGGATAGTTGTGATGGCCATGCATGCTAAATGTAAATACATTTGGGTCGTTCTCAAACAACTTTGCAGTTCCATTGCCCTGGTGTACATCCAGGTCGATGATGAGTATTTTTTGTG
>JBBSJX010000291.1:0-5510 GCA_038256825.1 Chitinophagales bacterium | reverse complement strand
TTAACAAACCCCCTATCTACTTTTCGTCGCTGATTTCCTCCGCCAGTTTAATGGCAGTTTTAAGTGCATTTAATTTATTGTTCACTTCCTGCAACTCGCTTTCGGCATTGGATGCTTCTACTACCCCTGCACCGGCCTGGTAAAACAAAGTATTTTGTTTGCTTAAAAACGACCTTATTAAAATGGCATGATTGACATCGCCATTAAAACCGATAACCCCTAATGCCCCACCATAATAACTGCGTGGCGTAGGCTCGTACGTGTTGATCAGTTGCATAGCCTTTACTTTTGGTGCACCGCTTAATGTGCCCGCCGGAAAGGTTGAGGCCAGCAATTCAAATGGATTGGTGCCAGGCTTTGGATTACCGGTAACCTCGCTTACCAAATGGATTACATGCGAATAAAAATGCACCTTTTTATAGCTGCTCACTTTTACATTATCGGCATATCGGCTTAAGTCGTTTCGGGCAAGATCAACCAACATTACATGCTCTGCATTTTCTTTAGGATCAAGCAAAAGCTTTTCGGCCAGGGCTTCGTCTTGCGCATCATCACCTGTACGTTTAAAAGTTCCGGCAATGGGGTGAACAATTGCAATGTTCTTATTAATAATTAACTGGCTTTCGGGCGATGAACCCATTAGGCGGTAATCATTGTAATCAAAATAAAAGAGGTAAGGACTTGGGTTTACAGTGCGTAAGGCACGGTAAACATTAAATTCGTCGCCGGTAAAATTTTGCTGAAACCTGCGACTTAATACAATCTGGAAAACATCGCCGCGGTGGCAACTTTGCTTTCCCTTGTTCACAATATCAATGTATTCCTGGTTGGTAAGGTTAGATGTTTCGCCACCATTTAATTTAAAAGGAAAAACGGGGATATCCTTACTTTTTATAAGTGATATGATCAGGTCAAGATCGCTTTGTATTCCCTTAACCTGATTTTCGCAAATAAAAAGCTCGTCCTTAAAATGGTTGATTGCAATAACGTATTGGTACATGCGGTAGCGCATGAGGGGTATAGTATTGGGTTGGTTGTCCTGAATTGGTTTTGGCTTTAAACCTTCTTCAAAAAACTGCACGGCATCGTAGGTTGTATAACCAAACAAACCCTGCGAAACCGGTATTTCGCTTTTATTGGCAGGTTGAAAACGTTGTAAAAATGCATCCAGTTCACTTACTACAGCATCCTTACCTGAAAGCGTTTTGCGGATAACATGCTCGTTGGGATATTTAAATTCAAAGCTGTGCGTGGTAGTTATTTCAATGCCCGCTATGGGTTGCAGGCAAATGAAAGAAAAACTATTTTCTCCTGCATGAAAGTCGGTACTCTCCAATAAAAGGCTGCCCGGAAAACGATCGCGCAACCGCAGGTAAATACCAACGGGCGTAAACACATCTGCCAACATTTTTTTACAAACCGTATTAAATACTATGGGCTTCATCAAAAAAAATATAAGAATTAAAAATTGTAAAAGTTCAACTACACTAAACTCAAAATCAAACCATCTAAAACAAAAAACCCCGACAGATTGCCGGGGTTTGATATGTTGTAATAACAATTGTAACTACAGTTACCCCGGAAAGGAGAAACCGTGCCACCAAATGTTATTTAAAGATTTCAATTTCATTGCTTTGCAAATATGAGGGACAAATAACTTACAAACAAATAAATTTTGTGTCTTTTTTTTTGATTGGGGTTATAAAATAAATCTTCACCATACTAAGCTTTTTATATCTGCGTTATCACAAAACAATTACATTACAATGATTAAAAAAATATTGATACTGTTAAAAGGCGCTTAACTTATATGTTAAAGCCACTCAATTCTTGCTCTCGTAAATAATTAAAGTAGAGATTTGAAATATGACAATGTTAACCATTTTATTTTCCTTACTACTCACCTCGGGTCCGCTGCCGGCAAACGAAGCTGCTGATGAAATTTTGGGCACCTGGAAAAATGCCAGCGGTAAGGGTCATGTACAAATTTATAAGGAGAATGGAAAGTATTACGGCAAGTTGGTGTGGCTTAGAAAAACACATGACGAAAAAGGCTTGCCTTACCTTGATAAAAATAATCCCATAAAAGAAAATTGCAAACAGCCTTTGCTTGGCCTTGTTATGTTACGCGATTTTGCGTACGACGATGGCGAATGGGTTGATGGTAAAATTTACAATCCCGAAGATGGTAAAGAATATAAGAGCTATATGAAATTAAAGGACGACGGTTCCTTATATGTTCGAGGATTTATTGGCTTTTCGTGGATAGGAAAAACACTCACCTTTCAACGGGTTCATTAATTTTTTTTTGGGAACCAACAAGTGAATAACTATTTAGCTTTAGTTGTGTCACTCACTTGTACCGCATTACTTAATTCAACAATTTAAAAGGTTATTAGCTGCTCAAAGTATAAACCTTACAAGTGAGTGAACCGCCAAAAGTCGGTTAAGCTACAACAATGCTTAATATGTTTTCAAAAGCTTGTTACAAAATCTACAACACCATAATGTTTTAATCACCTTTGCTATCAAGTATTACAGGTGTTTTGCTATTACCCATTATAAGCACTTTTGTATTTTGAGAAAGCGCGATTTCTTTAAGTGCTTTTATTTGCTCGTACTGCAATTGGTTGCTGGTTAAACCGGTGTTGATGATACGCTGGTAATCGGCAATACCCTGCGCCTCTACCCTTTTACGTTCGGCTTCCTGCTTTTCTTTTTGCAATACAAATTCCATTTTTTGGGCATCCTGTTCTGCTCTTATTTTTTCCTCGATGGAAGTTTTTACGTTAGCAGGTAAAGTAATGTTTCGTACCAATAAACTTTCTAAAACTAAACCGCGCTTTTTAAAATCTGCATCAATGGTTGTAAAAATCCGGGTTTGAAACTGGTCGCGTTTAGTGCTGTATAAATCAATAGCAGTAAAGTAAACAGCATTGTCTCTTATACGGGTACGCGTAACCGGGCGAACTATTTTATCACGAAAATCAAGCCCTGTTTCGCGAACAATATTGGGCGCTTCAGAACCCAGCACCCGATATAAAACACTTAAATCAATAATCACTTCCAGGCCATCGGCAGTAAGTACGCGTATGGCATCATCGCCACTTTTTAAACCCTCATCATTAATACCACTCATGGTATAATTCTGGGTTTTAACATCAATTGATGCAACTTCTACCAAAGGATTAACTATGTTCAATCCACTGTTTAAAACATCGTTTTGTACTTTACCAAACAACGATTTAACACCCACCTGGCCTGCATCAATTTGCTTTAAACACGATGTTACTACGCCTAATACCATTACACCTATTGCCACACCACGCAACGCACCACCATAACGGTTTAGCGGCGGAGGTGATTTACTTAGAGAAAAGGAGACGAAAAAAATGAGTAAACCTAAAATTATTAATACCATTTTATAATGTTTTTTAAGTAGTTAAGGTTGATAAAGGTAAGCTAACCAAAATAATGCGATAGCGATAGTTATCATTTACCTCTCTATTGGTTGCACCCCTATCTTTGAAAGATAAAACTGAACCCATGCGCTTTTTATCTGTCCTGATTTTTTTTATATCAAATATGGCTAATGCTCAAAAAAGCGAAACAATTTTATTAAAGGCCGACCGGGTTTTTGATGGATTGGAAATGCATACAGGCTGGGTAGTATTAATAAAAAACAATAAAATAGAAAGTGTTGGAGATATTAAAACCTGGCCTGCAAATACCGAAATAATTAATATGCCTGGCTGTACCATTTTACCCGGCCTGATTGAAGGTCATGCTCACTTATTGTTACATCCATATAACGAAACCCCATGGGATGACCAGGTATTAAAAGAAAGCAGGGTGGAGCGCATTGCAAGGGCGGTTAATCATGCAAAGGCAACCTTAATGGCCGGGTTTACAACAGTGCGCGACCTGGGATCGGAAGGAGCGATGTATGATGATGCTGAGTTGAAAAAAACCATTGAAAAAGGAATTGTTACCGGTCCGCGAATGATTGTAGCCACCAGAGCCATTGTGGCAAAGGGAACGTACGGACCCCGCAGCGAAAACACCGCTACTGAACTAAACCAGGGCGCCGCTGAAGTTTCAGGTATAGATGAAATGATAAAAGAAGTTAGAACCCAAATTGCTAAAGGGGCTGATGTTATAAAATTATATGCTGATTACCGCTGGGGTAAAGAGGGAGAATCGCTGCCTACTTTTAGTATAGAAGAAATGAAAAGTGCGGTTGAAACTGCAAAAGATGGAAACAGGAAAACAGTTGCACATGCAGGTACTGCAGAAGGAATGCGCAGGGCGATATTGGCTGGTGTATCAACCATTGAACATGGCGACGAAGGAACGGCTGAAATTTTTAAACTGATGAAAGAAAAAAATGTAGCACTCTGTGCTACGCTGGCAGCAGGTGATGCCCTATTACAATACCGTGGTTGGAAAAAAGGAACAGAACCCGACCCACTAAGAATTATAAATAAAAAGCAGTCATTTAAATTAGCCAGGGAGGCCGGGGTTACTATTTGCATGGGTGGCGATGTGGGTGTGTATGCACATGGAGATAACGCCAGGGAAATGGAACTGATGGTTGAGTACGGAATGAAGCCTTTAGAAGTTTTGCGATCTGCTACTTCTATTAACGCAAACGTATTTGGCTATGGCTCTAAAATTGGCAGCCTTAAACAAGGAATGTTAGCTGATATAATTGCTGTAAAAGGAAATCCTGCGGACCAGGTTAGTGATATCCGCAGGATCGTGTTTATTATGAAAGATGGAAAAATTTATAAAACTCCTTTAGTGGATGGCAAATAATTACTTAAAGGATCGCGCTTAACGGCCATGCGTATTGCCTTGGCGAATGCTTTAAATATCGCTTCAATTTTATGGTGTTCGTTGTCGCCTTTGCATTCAATGTTCAGGTTGCATTTAGCCGCATCGCTAAACGACTTAAAAAAGTGGAAGAACATTTCAGTTGGCATTTCTCCTATTCTTTCGCGTTTAAATGCTGCATCCCAGACAATCCAGTTTCTGCCGCCAAAATCAATTAATACCTTGGCTTCCGCTTCATCCATTGGTAAGGCAAAACCATAGCGTTCCATCCCTCTTTTATCGGCCAAACCTATGGCAAATGCTTCGCCCAGTGCCAGGCCTGTATCTTCAATGGTGTGGTGTTCATCAATATGCAAATCGCCATTGGTGGTAATGGTTAAATCCATTTTACCATGACGGGCTATTTGCTCGAGCATATGATCAAAAAAACCCAGGCCGGTTTGAATGTTGGCTTTACCACTACCATCCAGGTTTAGGTCTACACTTATTTTAGTTTCGTTGGTATTGCGTTCATGATGCACTTGCCGCAAGCCCAGTTTCAAAAACTCATAAATTTCCTTCCACGAAGTGGTTTCGAGGGCAATTACTTTTTCCAGTTCGGCTCTTGCATCTTTAATCTCTTCACCACCAAGGTTCGGATCGTTATTAATCCACAAGGCTTTACAACCCAGGTT
>JBBSJX010000290.1:0-5518 GCA_038256825.1 Chitinophagales bacterium | reverse complement strand
TTTGTTACCATCGGCATATTTTCATAGCGGCATCGTTGCGTCGCACTCTTGTACCAAAAATTTATAAGCAACATTTTAGAACCACAGTTAGTTTAGGTGTTCCAACGGATCACTCAAACTTTACATGATAGCAGGACTGTGTCCGGCAGTAGAAACATGAAGAAGAATTAGTGTAATAATGCCGCTGCAAACCACGATTGCTCGTCACAGACCTTCAATGATAAATAATTTAAGTGGCGCTGCGCTAACACTTAACTAACTGAGGTAACACTTAAACCAACGGGCGCTGCGCTAACAGTTAAACTAACTGAGGGAAACCGCTGCCATGAAGCGATGCGGTACAAGTGAGTGACACAACGATGTCCATTAGAATTCTTGCTGTTCGTTCAATAAAAAAATGTGTAAGTTAACGCACGTGCTCAAGTGCCTGGGAGAACCCGTTAAACGAAAGCTTTACTCTACATCTTTTTAAAAATATACACCTAATCTTAACGAGGGCGTTACACCTTTAAAAAAGTTATTGAAATAAATGGCGGGTTCCAGTTTTACTTTGCCGCCCGATAGCGATAGCCTGCCACCCGCTAATCGAAAGGTATTTTTATTGAAATAGTTCCCTTCTCTCTTAATAAGATAGCCTAACGATAACACGCCTAAAAAGGGAGGTGCTTTATAGGGATCGTTGTTCTTTATACTGCGCCTTCCTAAGGTTACTGTAAGAAAATCGTTGCGGTATGTTTGCAACTTACCAAAGTTGTTTTGGGCGAAAATAAAATGCGGTTCCCAAAATAAGCCCGCCTGTTTTTTTGAAAAGCTATTAGAAAACGTAACGGCAGCACCCACGCTAAACGATGGTACAAAGTAGTTCTTATAGTTTTCTAAATTGGCGGCCACGTTCAGTTCTAAAAAGTCGCCACCGCTTACATAACCTTTGGGAACTTTTGAACTGATGGATTGGTCGTTCATAAGGTGCATTTCCCCATCGGACTGAGACTCCCAGCCGCCGGTGTTTTTTGTTATAGTAGCCAATTTTTCATTAAGACGGCCATCCAGGTAGATGGGCAGGTCTCTCACATCATTCAATAAAAACTGAAGGCGGTAATAGCGGACTGGTGCGGGACCATTGGTTTTTCGATTAGTGAATGCGGCAATCATTCCAATGTAGTTAATGGTATCCTGCTCAATTTTTAAGGAGGCAATATCGCCGTTGAGTACCAGGTACGATGCGCCGTTGGGTTGTATTTGTTTGGTGCGTATTTTTTTTAAGCCGTTGGTATCAACCAGGTAATCTATCCTTTTTGTAATTAATTTATCAGCCAGCGAATCTTTAAAGGGCTCCAAATCGTTTAGCAGTGTGGTAAATAAGTTGTTGATGTTTTTTATATAACTGAGGTCCGCCCGTTCCTCCAAAACCAGGTTCAACTTGTTTCCTTTATCCAGTGCAATAGTGTAGCGCAGTTTAGGATATTGAGGTTGGTCAAAAATACTACTTGTTGTGGCGGTGGAATTCTGGGCAAATAACTGCCCGTTGATGCTTATTGCAAGCATCAGCAAATAAAAGGTTGTTTTCATGTTACATTAATTTTGAGTGGAAAGCCTGATGGTTACCAGGCTATGTGCAGCACTGACAACGGGCATTTCCGTGTGAAACTTTTTTGCGTTGAATTTTAAAGGGAACGAAGGCTTTTCTGTGCGTGCAACCCTGGATGGTTCGGTTTGTTTTATTATTTCATTGATGTGTACAACCCTGTAGGTCTGTTTAACTTTTGTAGTGTTTACATTGGCAACCGGTACAGAGTCAATAATAGCTAACGGCGGCGGCGCCATTGGTAGATTGTCATTTGTTACTACCAGGTTTTCGATGATTACTGTACCAGGCAGCACTTCGTGGTTGCTTTTTTGTTTGTTGGTCTGGTCTGCTTTTTTTGCGAGAGGTGTTTTACTTTCTACGGGAACAGGGGGTATTATTTTTATAATAGAAACCGGTTGCTTAACGGTACCTTGTTTACGTGCGGGCACTGGCATTAATGGTTGCGTAGTTTGCCGAACCAATGGCGGTTGGCGATCGTTATTGATTAACAACCCAATAGCGGCAATCAATAACAGGAAGGCTGCCGCCGCCCAATACCAGCCAAACTTTTTGCGGACGGGTTTTTTGGTTAGGCGGTGGTGCAGTTTATCCCATGCCGCCGACCGGTCAAAAGTATCGTCGCAAACATCGTTGAGGCTGTCGAGCTTTGTCTTCCAGCCTGTGCTGTTATTTTGATTGTCGTTTAACATAATCGGTTCCTTTATTCAATAACATTTTTTGTAACATTGATTTGGCTTTGCTCAGTTGCGATTTGGATGTTCCCTCGGCAATACCCAGCGCCGAAGCAATTTCCCGGTGTTCCATTCCCTCCAGCACATGCAGGTTAAACACAGTGCGATAACCAACCGGTAACTGAACGACCAGTTTAAATATTTCGGCGGCCGACAGGTTATTCAGCGCTTCTTCCTCCAGCGGTACATCTGCCGCAGCCGTTTCGGATACTATGGTAAATGCGTTTTTCTTTCGCAAAAACATGAGGCATTCGTTTACCATAATTGTTTTTAGCCAGTTGTACAAAGCTCCCTCGCCGTGGTAAGTAAATGCAGCCAGGTTTTTAAAGAACTTATAGAAACCATCCAGCAGCAGCTCTTCGGCATCCTCCTGATTCTTTACATACCGCCTGCACACCAGCAACAACCTGCCCGATAACTGATCAAAAAGGCATTTCTGCGCAGCAGCACTTCCTTTTTTTGCTTCTTTGATCAATAAGGCTGTATCCATATAAAAAATCAGTCAGGGGGTTATACAAATAGTAAATGCCAAATACATGATGCGGGTTGCCTGGGCGGTGTAAAATTGAGGAAATAAATTTTTTGGGGGGAGGGATAGGTTTGGGAATGGATAAGGGACCGTTGTTTTGTAGTTAAAATAAAATAAGGTTAAAGCGGCACGATTGTTTGGCATTACTGTATTACATCTCCCTATTCCCCATATTTCTGATAATTACTAAAATTACTATTGTGAAATAGTTTTCCGTTGCTATCACTCGTCATTTTTTTATTTAGTAATACTAATTGCCGATCGTTTAAAAAGAACATTGATGGAAGATATGCAGCAACGAAGGTCACCACCAAAATCGAAAACCAAAAATCTTAAATTAATACATAAAATAATTTTCTTAATCCATAATTTTTTACAATGAAACTATTTACGTTGCTGTCAGGCAAAGCTATTCGATCAGCACAAATTTTATTCGCCTCCTTTATTTTCCTAATATCAAGTTGCGAAAAAAGTGACAAAGTCGACTTTCCCTTAATAGAAGTATCAAATAGCTTTAAGGTTGAAAAAGTTGCAGATGGTCTAAATTTTCCAACTGCTATTGCGTGGGATGACCAGAAAACCATGTACATAGTGGAAGCTGGTGGTGGGTTTTTACAAGAACCACCTGCGGCAAGGATCTTAAAAATTGATATTGGACAGAAAACTGAAATTGTGAACCTTACCGCAAAAGGCGTAGTAGCCCCGGTTGTTGGTTTCACCTATTTTAATAATGCTTTCTACATAACACACCGGGCTACCGATATGACAGGTGCCGTTACACGTATTTCAAAAGATGGGGCGTCTCTAAACCAAATTTTGAGTGGTTTTATTGACGGAGGTTCGGAGCATCCGCTTAACGACATTAGGATGGGGCCAGATGGAAGAATGTATTTAGCAACCGGACCGGCAGGCAACGCTGCTGTGATGGGCCCGGATGTTGCCCCTTTTGTGAGCCGTACGCCTTCTCTAAAAACAACTTCAGCAAAAGAAATGGTGCTATTAGGCGTAAATTTTAAAAGCAAAGATTTCAGAACGACTTCGCCTGGTGATTCAGCAATGACGGGAGCTTACGTGCCATTTGGTACTGCAACTACACCAGGTCAACGAATACCAGCTACAAACAAGCCTGGTGGCTCCATTGTTTCTTTCGATCCAAACAATGCGGAAGGCACGTTACAGACCTACGCCTTTGGCTTTCGCAACGTGATTGGCTTGGCATGGAATAGCACGGGTGAACTTTTTGCTGCTGTGAATGGGTACGATGTTCGTGGATCGCGTCCTGTTAGAGATAATTTTGATGCTACCTATAAGGTTACCCGAAATACATGGTACGGCTGGCCAGATTTTTCGGCAACTTTAGAGCCACTTACTGATCCTAAATTTGAAGTAGCAGATAGTTCCCAGGCGATGACGTTTATCAACGGCGTTCCACAAGGAAAAAATCTAGGTTTTGTCATTAATCACCAGGCTAGTGGATTAACGCCTCCTGATAGAAACTTAGTAGCCGGACTTCACACATTCCACTCATCGCCTTCTATGCTGGATGTAGCGCCTGCAAGTTGGGGCGATCTTGCCGGTCGTTTATTTGTAGCCGAATGGGGAGACCTTACTCCTCCTACAGATCCAAAAGTTTCAAGAGTGGGTTATAGGGTTGTTCAGGTTAATCCGGCAACAAAAGAAGTAACTCCTTTTATTAGTAACAAAGGTGGGTTGCCGGGTTCGGAACAAGGTGCACTTGGCATGGCCATTGAACGTCCGTTTAGTGTACGGTTTGGTCCGGATGGTGCTATGTATATAGTGGATTATGGGCAGGTAAAGATTGATCCTAGTCGCACAGCACAAGGCAGAGAGCCGTATGCCTATGTGCCAGGCACCGGTATTGTGTGGAAAGTATCAAGGAAGTAAGTTATTGCATTAAGAAAAAGAAAAGTGCTGTAATAATTGAATCTCTTTTCTTTTTCTTTCTCCCAATCCTTAAAACATAGTTACTAAACGGATGTACGATTGAATGCTTTCAATTGTTAAGATATCAGAAAGTAGACTCATCAATATACTGTCCAAAAGGCATAAAAGGGCATTCAGTTGTTCTTTTTAATGTGATATGCCTAATCTATTCATTAAATAAAAAATCTATGAAGACGTTAATTAAAATTTTGTTGTTTTTCGGGGTTGATGCTGGCTATGGCAAGCTGCCGTAAAGAAAAAACTATTGTCAAGAGCTTTACTGTAACAGTACAGAATGTATCAACACCGGGTTTAATAAATACTCCAATAGCAATGATTGCGGTTCCTCTGTCTCCGGGTGCGTGGGCAGTCTTTACCGGAAACGATCCGATGTTTACCGAAGGTCAAAAGGCAGATATTGGAACCGAACGTATAGCTGAAGATGGTGCAACAGGCACTAAGGATGCAGCAATGGGAGCATTGTCTAATGTACCGACACATGGCGTTTTTAAAACAGCAGCAGGGCCATTAATGCCAGGAGAAAGCGCCCAATTTACTTTTAATGCAAGCCAGGTGAGAGGTTGCAGTTTCAAACCATGTTTGTACAATCCAATGATTGGTTTTATAGTTTTAGCGGTGGAACAGGTTTGCAACTTTATAGTGGTGAAACTCCGGTAACAGGTGATGTAACATCATCCTTAAAACTTTACGATGCCGGTACGGAGG
>JBBSJX010000289.1:0-5527 GCA_038256825.1 Chitinophagales bacterium | reverse complement strand
ATCGGGTAGATCCACTGGATGATAGTAAATCGCCTTTTACCGTTTTGTCCGCCATTCCCCGCTCTGTAATCCAATTGTATAATTCAGGGTACAAAGCAAGCGATAATGGTCGCCAGGATCTTTTAATGGGCCGTTACCTTATGGTTGTGTACACATTTATCATTTCCATTTACTTTTTTGTATGGTGCCGGCAATTATTTGGTGAGCGGTCGTGGATACTGCCCTTATTGTTTTTTCTTTTCGATCCATTGGTGCTTTCCTATTCAATGATAGTGATAAGCGATATGTCCACTGGTGCCTGTATGATTGCTGTTTTATATCATTGCTACAGGTTTAATATTACCAGGCAAAAGAAGGATTTTATACTGATGAGTTTTGCTATTGGATTGAGTTGTGTAGCCAAGCCCTCCCTCGTTTTTTTGTTTCCCTGCCTGGGTTTGCTTTGGATTTTTTTGGTGATCGCTGGCCAGATAAAAGTTGAAATTTTGAAAGTTTTGGGTTACAGTTTTATGGCTGTATTCATTACTTTAATTGTTATAAACTGTCTTTACTTTTTTAAAGAAACATTTGTATTATTAAGTAAAATTGAAACCCAAAGCCAGGCATTTAATACAATTATTCAGCAATGTCCGTTTCTTAAATATTGTCCGGTACCAGTTCCAAAAACATATTATCAATCCTTAGATCTACTTCAACTTCATAAGGAAATGGGTGGGGGTTTGCCTGAAAGCACTTATACCGGTGTTTTTTTAAATGGCGAGCGCAGGTTAAAATCTGGGTTTTGGTATTACTATTTTGTTGTGGGCTGGTATAAAATTCCGCTGGCAACTTTGGCATTATTTATTGCAAGTTTGGTTACAGGCATTGTAAGATTTAGTAAAAACAATTTCATCATTAAGCATATCTGGTATGTATGGCCTTTGCTGTTTTTCCTTTTTGTGTTAAGTTTTTTAAACACTTTCCAAATTGGGTTGCGGCATATTTTAATGATTTACCCTTTGTTTTTTTTAGCCGTTGCAGGAGCGCTTCATTACTTAAGAAGCCGGTTTAAATATACCATGCACCTGGCATGGGTTGGCTTTGGTTGGTTGCTTATAAGTATTGCCATTTATTTTCCAAACCTGATCTCTTACACCAATGAATTGATTACGGATAAAAAGATGGTATACAAAAAAATGCTGGATTCAAATGTTGATTACAGCCAGGCGCTTCAATATATACCTATCTATGTTAAGCAACATCCTGATGTACAGGTACCTTCATCGGTTCCTAAACCCGGCAGGTATATAATTTCCATCCACCAAATGTTAGACGATGGAAACAAGGAGCATATAAGCTACACCTGGTATCAAAAACTTGAACCGGTTGGTCATTATAAATACAGCCTGCTGGTTTTCGATATTTCGGAAAGGGACCTGGTTAAGGCTGGATTGCGATAAAAACTTAGTAAGGTTTGCGGAGGGAGTTTGTTGCACAGTGAAATAAAAGTACAAGAGTGCGACGCAACAAAAGTTTAATAGCATTACAAAGCTTGGTTCCAAAACAAACACATTTCTACGAAATCCTAGAATTCAGTTTCAGCTTTCGGTTGACGGTCTTCCAAATTTTTTGTTTGCTTTTTTATGGGCGCTTGTGGTTTAGGCTTTTCCTTTTCCCTGTTTTTTTGTGATTGCTCTATTAGGGCTTGCTCGTTACTGTTACCAGCATCATCTTTTAACGGGGCCGGTATAGGTGCCTGGCCATCCGCTAATTTAAAATCGAACACCTTATTTATATGGAGCCATTTGCCATCGGCCCATTTAAAACCTTCATAATCTCCATCGGGAACGAGTGTATTTTTCTTGTCTGGCGTATTGTTTTCACTAATCAGGTGATCAAATACAATCATGTCTAATTCGCGGTCGTAGTTCATACGGGCACGGCCTTCTTTTTTGTATTCTAAAACAAAACGGGCCAATGGTTTGCCACCGGTTACCTTGTCGGATGTTACGGTAAAAAAAGGGCCGCCAAAAACGGGGGCACCGCTTTCGTTAAAGGTGAGCACCTCTAACCATTTTTTAGTACTCTTATCGGTGTTATCATCAAACCCGAGGAGGGTGTAATATTTCTTGTTGTTATAAGTCTTCATTACCATTCCATAATAAATGGCGCCCACCCAGTTTTGTGCGGTGCGCACCGAATCTTCGGGGGTTGCCGTGAACTCAGACATATCTAATAAAGGAAATAATTTGAGTGATCCATCCGCGGTTTTCATTTGTATTGCACCGCGTTGCCTGAAATAACTATCGTCGCGGTTAAACTGCCACGAAAAAATACGAAAGCTGCTGTCGGGGGCATAAATACGCGACACGGTTTCCAGCGAATCGTACGGATAATAAAACGAATTATTGTTTTTGAGCGATTGAACCAGTTGGCGGATAAAAATACTATCAGCAATAAACCGGTTACTACTGTTGGGATCTACAATCATGTTGCGGGCATAAATCTTCATTGCATTCTCATCCTGTTGAAACTTTTTATTGGCATCATTGCTTAATCTTTGAGCAGTTGAACCCATTGAAATCAACAAAACAAGGCCAAATAAAAGTTTTTGCATAGTGGTACTTTGTTGCACGAATGTAGTTAGTGCCTTTCAAAATAATTCGTGAATATGATATGGGGAACCGGTTTTTATGATTCCCTTAAACCCTGTAAGTAAGTGGCGGCGTGCAACAGGTCGTTAAACCGGTAATCAATAGATTGATGTGGAAAGGGCGTTTCGGGATTGGTGGTGGCAACAAAAAAGGTGTACATCCCCGCGTTACGGCCAAATTCCATATCGCTTAATTTATTTCCAATAATGATGCTTTTGGTGAAATCGATTTGTGGGAAATCGCTTTTTGCCTGATGCGCCATGCCGGGGTTGGGCTTGCGTTCGTAACAATCATTGTTCAAACTATCGCAATAGTAAATTTTGTCAATTCGTCCCGAAGCGGCAGTTATTTCAGCCAGCATATGGGTATGTATATTTTCTAAATCGGTTGCGGTCATTAATTTTTTGCCTACTCCCCGCTGGTTGGTTACCATAACGATTGTTCCAAACAATTGGTTTAAAACTTTCATGCCTTCATGTACTCCATCATAAAATTTAAACTCATCCACATTTAAAATGTAATCCAGCTTTTTTTCATGGTTAATCACCCCATCCCGGTCAAGAAATAACGTCCAGCTTTTATCAATTGTACCTAATATTTCCATGTGTTATTTTAAATCCATTTTTGCCTGTTCATAATCTGCCGGAATGCCAATATCAATAAAATAGCCATCCTGTTCAATGCCAAACATGCGAACTTTATCATAATAAGCTTCCAGGTAATCTTTCTCGAACGAAAATTTTTCAGGCAGGTTTTCTTCCTCTAAAAACTTGTTTACGTGCAGGGCATACATGCCACCGTTTATTAATCCCGATTCGTAAAAAGCCTTTTCCTTAAAATTGGTTATGGCACAATCTTCACCCAATTCAACCACACCATACCGGTCAAAGTTTTCCATGCACTTTAAGCTGAGGGTGCAATGGGCACCGCTCAGGCTGTGAAAACCGGCCAATTCGGTTACATCAATTTTAAATAAGGTATCGCCATTGGCAACAAGTACCGATTTTTCGGTGGCTTTACTGCAGGCCAGTTTAATTGCCCCACCGGTACCTAATGGTTCTTCTTCCTGCGAAATTTTAAATAATAAAGTAGGAAAAGTTTCTTCGAGGTAATGGATAATCACCTCGCTTTTATAACCCACGGCAAAAATAAATTTTTCAATTCCTTCGTTTTGCAAATGATTAATCAGGTAATACAAAAAGGGATGATCGTTAACGGGGGCCATACATTTTGGCAAATCGGGTACGGCCTCCCGTAACCGTGTTCCCAATCCGCCTGCTAGTATTATTGCTTCAGTAATTACCATAAGTCACTTTAATTTTTTATACTGTTTTGGAAGGAAACAGGTTTTCTTCAACCAACTGGCAAATTATATGGCCCAGCATAATATGACTTTCCTGTATGCGAGGGGTGTCGGTTGCAGGCACATTTAATAAAATATCGCAAAATGCTTTTAGTGTACCACCTGTTGTTCCGGTAAAGCCAATAGTAATCATTTTTTTATTGCGTGCTGTTTCAAATGCTTTTACAATGTTGGCCGAGTTACCCGATGTACTCAAACCTACCAAAACATCACCTTCATTTCCTATACCATCAATCAGGCGGGAGTAAATAAGGTCGTAGCTGTAATCGTTTGCAACGGCAGTAAGATAAGAGGTGTTGCAATGCAAAGCGTCCGACGGAAGGGCAGGGCGGTCCTTGTAAAATCTTCCCGAAAATTCTGCAGCCAGGTGCTGGGCATCTGCCGCACTGCCGCCATTGCCACAAAAAAGCACTTTTTTACCGTTATCAAAAGCCTTTGTAATTTCTTCAATTGTTTTCTCTACATCGGCCAGCAAAATTGTATTGTTTAAAAGTTGCTGTTTTACAGCTATCGAACTTTCAATTATATCGGTTATAATTTTCATCTTTATTTTTTGGTTACCGGCATTTTATACCTTGGGCATCATCGTTGCTACGCTCAGTTCAACTTTTGCACTTGTGGCAACGGTGCGCATTAGCAATTGCTTAGTTTAAGTTTTCAAAATTATGCGAAAGGGGTTAATATAAATTCCCAAAACAATTGTTGATGGAAGCTGCACTTTAAAAAGCGAATTCTGAAATGTTTAAATCTGAAGGTAATCGGAAATCAAAATGAATGAAAAGCAAATATGCACTCGATGTACATATACAGTTTAACTTATCTCTGCCAGTATATTACTAAGGATTTTTTAAATCGTCCAGCTCATTAATCCTTGCTTGGTGAATTGGTATTTTTTGCTTTGGCCGCCAAATTTTTCAAGGGTTTCAATAACCTTGTAGCGAG
Source organism: Chitinophagales bacterium (assembly GCA_038256825.1). GTDB lineage: Bacteria > Bacteroidota > Bacteroidia > Chitinophagales > Chitinophagaceae > Segetibacter. The sequence continues at coordinate 589 of JBBSJX010000289.1, read as the reverse complement.
TGTTATTGGGGCAATAAAAAATCATAAAACCGCCACCACCGGCGCCACTTATTTTTCCACCGGTTGCGCCAGCTTTTTTTGCAGCTTCGTATAATTCTTCAATTTCCGAATTAGAAATGTTAGCAGCCATCAATCGTTTCTGGTGAAAACCAAAATCAAGTATTTCACCAATTTCGTGCAGTCGTCCTTTTAGCAGAGCTTCCTTCATCATTTTGGATTGCTCCTTTAACTGGTGCATGGCCTCAATCGACTTTTCGTTTTTCTGGTTAACGTTTTTCTGTTGCTCTTTAATAATGGTGGCGCTTTCCCTGCTGGTAGAGGTAAAATATAAAACCAGGTTGTTCTCCAGTTCGTTCAGGTACTCCTGCTTAATGCGCAGGGGGTTAACAATTACTTTATCACCTTCGTAAAACTCCATAAAATTAATTCCGCCAAAGGCGGCTGCATATTGATCCTGCTTGCCACCGGCTAAACCTAAATCGATGCGTTCAATATCATAGGCATAATGGGCCACATCATACTCGCCTAAAGGCAGGCGTAACATTTCGGCAAAGGCACCAATAATGGCTACAACCAAGGTTGAAGAAGT
>JBBSJX010000288.1:0-5554 GCA_038256825.1 Chitinophagales bacterium | reverse complement strand
TAGTGACATATACTTAACACGATCATTAAAGAAAAAACTGTACAAGTGTGCGACGCAACAATGACTCATAAGTGATTTACAGTCTGGATCCAAAAAAATAAACTCACTTTTTTACCCCTTACGTACTATAATTTTTACAGTTTATTTATCGCTTCAATCCATTGCCTGATAAGTGTTACACCATGATTTAAGTTTTTCTTAAGTTGACGCCCATGCGATTTAATCGGGGGCAGTTTACCCTGAGCTTGTCCAAGGGGCGCACTCTTGTACATTTAATTCATCAGGCATCAACGCATAATAATATAATTGCCGGGCTTAGCCATAATGTGTTGGCAAAACTGATTACTTACCTATCCGGGTATCACCCTTTTTTACCAACTCGCAGGCAATCTTTACTTTTTGCTCAAAGTCGTCCAGGTCCTCACTAATAAATATCCAGCTATCAACTGAGCCATCCAGGTCAAATTCCATTTTTGAGGCATGGATTTCATTTTGCAGATCCTTAAAAAATTCAGGTTGGGTTGCTACAAAAACACCATTAAATTCTAATTGGGTTTCCTTGTCTCTTAAAAAAAACAGCATTTTCGTTTCTAAAAACAAAGCATATCCGCCCAACATTTTTTGTACCCGTGGCCTAATTGGGTACAAATACTGTAAAGTAAAACTATAAGGGATGGTGTAGTTCATAAATTACTCAATAAAATAATGGCAACAAATGTGAAACATTTTAGGCACAACTTTATTACTCATAGGTTTTAGGCATGTTTTCACTTCAAAACTTAAAATTCAAATGATAGCATCATGCGTATTAAGGAATTGGTGAAACCTTACTATACATACTAATTTGCCACTTTAAAATTTGTGAAAAATGATTATTTATAATGTTACTGCCAAGGTTGATTGGTCAATAGCCGATGAATGGGTGCAATGGATGAAAGAAGAACACATACCTGCTGTAATGGAAACCAGGTGTTTTAAAACGGCCCGTTTTGTAAAATTGCTGGAGGTTGATGACACCGAAGGCCCCACGTTTGCCGTGCAGTATTATGCTGAACGCAGAAGTGATTATGATACCTATGCACGTAAATTTGCCCCTGGTTTTAAAAATCAGATTTTAGATAAATACGGTCAAAAATACCTGGCTTTTAAAAGTTTAATGGAGGATGTTTAAGATTTATAAATTTATTTTTAAACCAACCAACTCAAAATATAATTTTTGTTGAAAGCTTTACTGCTATTGAATTTTATTTTTAAATAGGGCTACAATGCCTGGTACCATTGGGTTTACAAAAGGGGACCGTGTAAAAATTTAAATTATTAAGGAAGTGAAATAGGCTGATAACCTTATCCTGTGCGGATTTCAGCGGGGCATACAAAATTATATACAGGTAAAAAAATTTTGCTTATTAATAAAAGCGAATAAATTTGTTGAGTTACTAACACACAAAAAAAAATATTATGAACAAAGGTGAATTGATTGCAAAGCTTGCCGAAGATGCTGATATTACAAAAACCCAGGCAAATGCTGCTTTGGATTCATTTATCGAGGCAGTTACTAAAACTTTAAAAGGTGGCGGTAAAGTAACTTTAGTTGGATTTGGTACTTTTTCGGTTTCAAAGAGAGCAGCCCGTAAAGGCCGTAATCCACAAACAGGTGCTGAAATTAAGATTAAAGCAAAAAAAGTGGCTAAGTTTAAAGCCGGTAAAGAGCTTGCAGCAAGAATGTAATTGAATTACAACCTCTACTTTATATAAAGGCAGAAACCGTGGTTTCTGCCTTTATATTTTACCCTGTTCGTATAAAACAACCTTATTTTTTGTACCTGTTTAAGAGAGGTTTGAACACCAACTTTGTCAATTACTCAACTTAATGTAGGTTTGCAGACAATTAAAAAAAATAATTTAAAAAGAAAATCATGGGAAGAGGTGATAAAAAAACCAAAAAAGGTAAAATATTTATGGGATCATTCGGTAAAAGCCGTTTATCACGTCCTGTAAAAGTGAAGAAAGAAGAAACAGAAAAAGCTGAGACTAAGAAAGAGGAAACTGAAAAAGCTGAGACTAAGAAAGAGGAAACAACTAAAGCAGAAACAAAGAAAGAAGAAACAACCAAAGCTGAAACTAAGAAAGATACAGCAAAAGCATAAGCTAATAGAGGAAGCAATTTGCATTTGTAAAAAGAAGCTACCGGCTTCTTTAATAATTTCTTTACTATCGGGCATTTACGGGTTTTCCTATTGCTCTGTAGTAAAGATTTTTATTTTATGCCTACTGGTACCATTTGTAGGCTAAGGAGCTAATCGTTCAATCTGCCACGTATCCTGTAGCCTTGTATATTGTATCCTATCGTGCAGGCGGCTGCGGCGGCCCTGCCAAAACTCTACCAATGTTGGTTGTACTATATAACCTCCCCAATGCCCTGGGCGTTGTATTTCTTTATCCTTAAACTGGTCGGCGTATTCCAAAAATTTATTTTCGAGCCACTCGCGGTTTTCAATTGTTTGGCTTTGCGGCGATGCCCAGGCGCCAATTTTACTTTTATCGGGTCGGGAATTAAAATAAGAATCGCTATCGAGTTCGCTAATTTTATTTACCAGTCCTTCAATGCGCACCTGGCGCTCTAACTCTTTCCAAAAAAATACAAGGGCAACGTTTGGGTTGTCTTGCATTTCGGTTGCTTTATGGCTTTGGTAATTGGTAAAGAAAATAAATCCATCGGGGTTATAACCTTTTAGCAAAACAATGCGGGCAGAAGGCGCTCCCTGCCGGGTACAGGTAGCCAGCGTCATGGCATTTACTTCATCAATATTGCAATTGATTGCTTCGTTCCACCAAATCCCAAACTGATCTATAGGATGGGGCTTTACATCTGCTTCTAATAACGACTGTAACTTGTAATCCCTTCTTATTGCTGCAATATCATTTGACATAAATTGATTATTTGGAAGTGTTTTAAAAAGTAAAACATAAACCAGTTAATGGTGAATACTGCTGAATAGCATTACTGCCGATGAACGAAATGCGACGCAACAATGACCCCTTGCTGTTTTGAAGCCCTGTACCATAATGCGCTACATTAAAAAAACGGCCAAAGCCGTTTTTTGTTTAATAGATTATTTTGATTAGCTAACCAGGGTTCCCATATTCATTCCCTGGATTACCTGTAACAGTGTTCCCGGTGTATTCATATCGAAAACGATAATGGGAAGGTTGTTTTCCTGGCATAGGGTAAAGGCCGTCATGTCCATTACCCTCAGGTTATTTTTAATTACATCGCTAAACGAAATTTTATCGAAACGGGTTGCGGTAGGGTCTTTTTCAGGATCGGCGGTATAAATTCCGTCAACCCTGGTTCCTTTTAAAATTACATCGGCTTTTATTTCTATGGCTCTTAACGAACCCGCAGTATCGGTAGTAAAATAAGGATTACCGGTTCCGGCACCAAAAATTACCACCCTGCCTTTTTCCAGGTGGCGGATGGCGCGGCGGCGAATGTATGGCTCAGCAATCTGTTCCATTTTTATGGCGCTTTGCAAGCGGGTGTAAACACCAATTTTTTCGAGACCTGCCTGTAAGGCCATGCCATTTATAACGGTTGCCAACATGCCCATATAATCTCCCTGTGCACGCTCAATACCGGTTTCGGCTTCGTTCATTCCACGGTAAATGTTACCACCACCAATAACAATGGCAACCTGTACACCTAATTCAATCACCTGTTTAATATCCCTGGCATATTGTTGAATAACATCTGAATCTAAACCAAATGATTTATTACCCATTAAAGATTCGCCACTGAGTTTTAATAATATACGTTTGTACTTTGGGAGCATGTTATAAATTATAGAATGGAGGATAACTTTTAATGGCTGCGAAGATAACGGATGTTACTTTACTATGAAACGCCGATTGCCATTTGTAATGAGTGAACGTATTTTTTAAAAGAATAAGCTGTTTGTAATCACTTGATTACATAATATTTAATACGCCTGTTTTATTATAATCTTAGCAAACCAGCGTAAATTTTATGGTAGCTATTGCCGGGTAGCTTTAATGGAGTACATCATAGGAATTTTATTTTCAAGGCCTTTTATCCTGTAAAACCCATCAGATCCCTGCACGGTTTTATTAAAACAATTATAGCACGAATAAGGATATTCGTTTAAATGATTTATTTGTAAACCATGTTTAATGAGGGCATTGATTACTTCGCTTAAACTATGGTTCCACGAGTATTCTTTGTATTCAATGGCTGCATACCTGTCGGCATAAGTTCCATTGCACTCTTCTACAATCACCTGCTCATTGTGATAGTAATATTTTATATGCTCAAAGTCTTCATCCATCATCCATACTACCGGGTGAAATTCAACCATATAAAAAACGCCGCCAGGTTTTAAAAGCCGGGCAATGATTGCAGCCCATTTGTTTAAATCGGGCAACCAGCCCACCACACCATATGAAGTAAAAACGATATCGAATTGTTTGTTAAGGTGGGCTGGCAAATCGTACACATTGCAGCAAATAAAATCTGCCGGAATATTTAATTCGTCACTTAGTGATTTTGCAGTATCAATGGCCGTGTCCGATAAATCCACACCTGTAACTGTAGCACCTTCTCTTGCCCAGCTTAAAGTATCCAAACCAAAATGACATTGCAGGTGCAACATGGATTTGTTGCGTACATCACCCAATGCTTCCAGTTCAATTGTATTGAGAGCGGATTTGCCTTTTTTAAAATCCTGGACATTATAAAATATTGAATCCTTATGTACGGCGGTTTTTTTATTCCAGCCCTGGCGGTTTGCTTCAAAATATTCCTGAAGGGTTTCATCATTCATAAAAGGTGGTTTTTATAATCGCGAAAAACTGCGGATATAAAAATACTTTTAAAAACTTATTTGAGGATTACGTGATTTAGCGGGTAGTTAGTTTGAAATCTGGGAAACGGTATAAAAAGCCAGCTCCTCGCGTTTAGCAGCTTTTAATAATCTGCGTAAGGTTATCGTTTTAATATGCATTTTGCTGTTAGTATTGTTGATATGATGGGCAACTAAAACCAGGCAGGCCTTATTGGTTTTAGCGTTTGAAATGAGTTGAAAAAGATCTTTTAAAGACCGGTTGCTGCTTTCATCTATACCAAGGCCATAAATAATTTTATTACCATAGGTTGTGGCAAGGCTCCGGGCCATATTGGGAGTACCATTTAAGGCACGAACGCTTTTAAACTGTTTCAGTAATTCATTGTCAAGCGCGGGGTTGTGTTGCCCGTAAGGGTAAGCAAATGTGCGTGGGTAATAACCATCAGCATTCATTTTTTCCAATCCTGCCTTTATTTCGCTTTTCATCAGCATTTCCATGGAGCCATTTTTTAAAAACTCCTTCATATTATAGTGGTTGCTTGTATGAAAGGCTATTTCGTGACCATGCTTTTGTATTTCTCTTAAGTTCGATTTTTCGGTGAGTGTAAATCTGCCGTAGTACGAAATGTAAAAAGTTGCCTTTGCATTAAAACTATCTAATATAGGTAAAATGGTAACCCATTCATCAACAT
>JBBSJX010000287.1:0-5574 GCA_038256825.1 Chitinophagales bacterium | reverse complement strand
TCATCCAGTACACCAGGTCGATAAAATGACTAAACTGAGTAAACAGGGTGCCCCCATCTAAATCAGCAGTGCCTTTCCAACTGTTTTTATAATAATCGGGGTTGCGGTTCCAAAAACAACTTAACTGGAAGCTATAAATTTTACCCAGCACACCTTTATCAATAGCATCTTTTACAGCAGCTACAGGTGGATTAAAACGGTTTTGTTTTATGGCAAACAATCGTTTATTAGCCCGCTCCGCCTCTTTAATCATTTCGCCACAATCGTGCACCGAAATAGCCATAGGTTTTTCGCACAGCACATGAAATCCTGCCCGCAGCGCTTTTATGGAATGTTGAGCATGCAAACCGTTTGGGGTACAAATCGAAACAACATCAATACTATTTTCAACAAGTAATAATTCTTCTATACTGCTGTATGCTACAGCATTATATTGTTTGCTTAACAAAAGAGCCTTATCCATTATCACATCACAAACCGCAATTAATTGCCCGATATTATAAATGTGTTCCGCATGTCGTTGCCCAATATTACCACAACCTACCAGCGCAAATTTAAGTTTTCGCATATTGTTCTTCCTATTGCAGTAAATGTAAAGCTTAGGGGGTATTAAATTTTATGATGTCAGCATTTAGTTAAAAATCAACATTCTTGCGTCGCACTCTTGTACTAATAATACATTTTGCACCCTTTATATTTCGTTTTCCACTAAACCTGATTTTTAATTAAGCCTCGAGGGATCCAACTTTTGTAGAACACTTTTCCATTTTTGCAGTACTGGTTCAGCGCCAAACTGCTGCGAATATTTTAGCCCGTTGGTTGCAAGTGCCACTCCTTTTTCTGGATGCTGAATAATTGAAGAAATGGCATCGGCCATCGCATGATCATCATCCAGTTCCACCATTAATCCATTTTGCCCTTCGGTAAGCATATATGGTATGCCTCCAACCTTAACCGATACAATCGGCAATCCCATCGCCATCATTTCTATAAACGATACCGGGGCATTATCAATACGATTGGTACAAATGTAAATATCATGCGTTGCAGCATATGCTTCTTTTTGTTGCTGACTGATATAACCTGGAAACTCAATTTTATCAGCGATATTTAATTGAGTGGCCAAAGCTTTAAGTTCAGCCAGTTTTCCCTGATCAAAGCCAGCCATAACCATTTTAAAACCGGTGTACTTTTTAGCCAGCAAACCGCCAACCCTTACAGCCATTTCAGGATTGTAAATCTCTTCCAGTGTTCTCATCCAAAAAATGGCTGGTCTAAAAACAGTTTTTGGTTGAAAAGTATATTGGTTTAATTGAACCACGTTTTCTATTAAAAGGCTTTCAATACCATAATCTTTTAAAACTGTTTGTATAAAAGCCGAAGGACAAACTATGATATCGGCCCGTTTAAACGATCGCAGGTATTTTGCAGGATCTTTCTTCATCCGCTCCGGTATGCTGCCACCATGAATGATAAGTATTACTTTTTTGCCCAGCAATCTTAATAAAGTGGTTGAAAGCGCTTCCCATATATAACTCATCAATCCGCCATAAAGTGGCACAATTCCAATATTGTATTGTTTTCGTTTAAAAAAAATGACCGTCATGGTATCCAGAAAGCGTCCTATTTTATTGAGCTTATCTGATACGGTGATGGTTTCCATTCCGTTCTGTTCAAAAAGTTCTGCTAACTGATCCGCAGCCGTACGCATGGTAAACTGCCTGTTTTTATCAGAAAGAAAAAGACCTACGATGAGTATTTTAGAGCGGGAAGTTTTCATTAAGAGATATACAGATCCTTTAATATCCTTTGTTTGATTTTACGATTATGCTTTCAGGTTTGAAATCACGGCTTTAAACTTCCCGTTTTTTTGAACTGGGATATCGGCCATTTCATTAATAGTTAGTTTTATTTCGCCCAGTTGACTTTCCATTCTTTTGCCAAGCACCATTCGCTCATCACTGGTTAATCCTTCGGTCATTACATTTAAAGTAAAACGATCTAATGCTTCCTGTATAACCTGGCCTTTAACCACGTTTGGAAGGTTCACGAATATTCCGTGAAACCGCACCATTTCGCGACCATCCTTTGCAATAACCACATCTTCTACTCTTCCAATTATTTCATCAATAACAATAAAGGCGCGGCCACATTTAGTAGTTTGATCGGCTGAGAGCTTTACCACATCCCCAATTTTATAGCGGATTAAAGGTTGATCGTAATTAAAAAAACCTGTACAAACCAATTCACCTTCTTCACCGGGTTGTGCTGGCGTTCCATCAGGTTTTAGTATTTCAATAATTGCAGAATCAGGGCTCACCAGCAATTGCCCAAATTCGTTTTCCGAAATCAAGCCGCAATTTTCTACCCCGCTCCAGCCATCATACACTTTACATTGATATACCTCGCTTAAAACCTGGCGCATAACAGGGGTTAATTTTTCGCTTGAAGTAAGCACCGCTTTCATAGCCGGAACCTGTACCCCGGTTTCTTTTAAAAATTTAGCCAATAAATAATTTGACATGGCATAGCCCACCATGTACTGCGTTTTATACTTTATTAATCCGTCAGCATAATCTTTAGCTGTTAGTTTGCTAATGTGGTATGCCGAAAAGTACAATTGCTTCTCAATAAAATTATAGCGGTAATATGGGGGTTTTGCAACTGCATCCGGTATAACCCTTCTGCCTCCAATCATACCTCTGGCATCGTGCCTGTTTACACCTGCCCAATCGCGAACCCTTGCCTCGTACAATGAGGAAATGCGCTGATGCATAGCATATGAATATAGAATGTTGGTGGGGGTGCCGGTGCTGCCACTACTGGAGAAAAAGGTTCCTCCTTTTTCTCTTTCGGCCGATAAAAGGGTTGACTTTCCATGTAAACGCAACGTTTCCTTTTGTAATACAGGCAAGCGCGAAAGATCATTTATAGTAAAAGCACCTAATTGCGAAGTTGAAATTCCGGCCTTATCAAAGGTGGATTTATAATGAGGAACCTGGTTATATGCATGAACCAATAATTTTCGAAGCTGCAGGGTTTGGTAATCATTCCACTGGGTGGGCGAAAAAGCTTCCCGCTCTTTAGCAGCATGGTATTCGGACATAAATATTCCCCCAAACCTTCTTTTGTACCATTGGTAACCAAAAGCTGTAATACCCAGATTTTGGGCAAATACGGGTAAGTGTGGATAAATTTTGTCCTGAATAAAACTCATTAATTATATAAGTTTCTTTTGGCTGAATTTTGAACTAAAAGTACAAGAGTGCGACGCAACAATGCTAAACCCATCATTCTGTGGCTTGGTACATAAAACATTAATAAAGGTTTTTTTTCATTACATACGTTAACGGCTGTTCCTCACCAATAAACCAGCCTGATTTTTTATAAGCTTTCAATGCTGATTCATTGTTTTTTTTAACCGTTAATACCAGCTGGCTTTGCTTCAATTGCACTGCTCTAAGTTCAAATTCTTCCATCAATTTTTTTGCAACCCCCTGGCCCCGGTAATCCGGGTGTACGCCAATAACCACCAACCCGCAATAAGGTTTAAATGGTGTAGAAGCCCTGGTTACGGGAACCGCTGGTTTTGCTTTTCCAGTAAACCGCGTTTTTATATTACGCCACAAAAATGGATAATGTGGTACCACCTCGCTGTGAAATAATAACCATGGATGTGTGATTAAACCTTTTATTGCTTTATTAAATGCATGTTGCAGCATACCACTGCTACTGCCATCGCCAGGTTTAGAGGGAACAAACCCACCACAATAACCAATTACTTTACCATTATCCTGAATATGAAAAAGAAAACGGTTGGGATGGTTTAAGTACCAGTCAAATGTTTGTTGCACATAGGACTTTCCCAATTTTGTTGCAAGCGAAACCGGGAAACATTCCATATGACAATGGGTAATATCAGGCAGGTTCTGCTTGTTGGATGGATATAGGGTGTTCGGCATTTGGTTCAGGACGGTATGGAATTGATTGAATACTAACAGCGAGCATAAGTATAACTGGTTGTAAGGAAATCTTAAGACCATTATGCACGGTTACTAAACAAAATAGAACGAGAAAATACATGGCAAATTGTTGCTGGGGCTGCCCACGTCCACGAATATTACTAAAAAGTGAAATGAAAAAGCCCCAGAAAAGAATGATCCCGAAAATTCCGTGTTCAGCAGCAACCCGCACAAACTCGTTATGGGCGCCAGATTCGGCATAAAAAAGTTTTTCTTTTACAATAGTGGTATTGTAGTTACTGGTGCCTACTCCAATAATGGGGTTTCGTAAAAAAATATCAATGCCAATAGCAACCAGTATATCGCGGCTGGAAGTTCCTTTTTGCTCGTATCGTTCTACAATCTTTCCGCCGGTCTCCTGCACTACCATCGAATAAACAATCATTGCCACCGGCACCAGGAAAATAAACTTGGCATATTCGCCCAACTTTTGCCTGTTGTAATAGAGAAATAGCATTATAACAGCCCCCAAAAAATAAAGTCCGCCCCGCGAAAAGGTTAATATCATCACCGTGGCGGTAACTCCTAAAAAAACAATGTTCACCACCCTAAAACGGTTTTCTTCTTTATTCATTATTGAAAGAAAAAACAGGATACAAACCATACCGAGGTAACCACTTAATTGGACCGGGGCCATACCGTTACTGGCGTCGGAACTTGATGCAGAATTATAATCAATTTTTCCCTGTAAATGTGCCACAAATACTACTCCTGCCAGGTAAACACCTGCAATTTTAATATTATAAAGCAACTTATTAATGAGGATGGGGTTCATAATATTGAACGCCCCCCACAGTACTGCAGAAAAAAGTGCAAATGAATTTACGATAACACTTCGGGCAACCTGTGGCCTGTCGGGATGCACATTATTGAGCAGCTCGAGCAACATAAATAATGCAAAAAATATATAGCCACCAAAATGAGCCTGCTTGTTTTTGCGGCCCGAAATTAAAAGCAGGCTAAAACAAATAATAAATAAATACTGGGTTGTTAAATAAGGAAGAAAACGTGCATATGCCCGAACTATAATTTCGGTATAAATCATAAAGGGCAAAAAGGTGAAAAATTTATGGACGTTATTTGTAACTGCATAATATACCAGCAATGCAGCTATAGAAATATATCCAACAGCAATTACGTTTACCGGTACCGCTTTAAAGCCAACCAGTATTCCGAAAGCGAAGGCAATGCTATATAACCAAATAGCCTGCGGACTAAACCTGAATTCCTTAAGGCTTGTCAAAGTAAGTTTTTATGGTACAAAAATAATCTTCGGCCCATGCTTCTAAAGTATGTGACTTAGCATATTGTCTTCCTGCTGCAATCATAACTGGAAACTGGCTCATTTTAGCAGGTAATTTCAAAATGGTGTTAGCCAGGTTTTGAGGATCGGTTGCATCAAACAAAAAACCCCGCTCTTCTTTTCCCATCATGTTTGCTGCCATAGCAATATTATTGATGATTGGAATTACCCCGTGAAAAAATCCTTCGATGGGAACTTTACCAAACCCTTCGGATAATGGGGCCTGCACTATAAAATCACTTTCACGAT
>JBBSJX010000286.1:0-5612 GCA_038256825.1 Chitinophagales bacterium | reverse complement strand
TCGCTTCGTTTACAAAATTTTTTGATATAGACAACCGACTCATTAAAAAGTGAATATAAACCGCCCGTTTTTCTTCTGGTGTTTCAGTAGTTTCATCATTTATTAACCAGCTATCGGGCACTAACGAAACTATTGACCGGATCCTTTCTTCAGTTAATACATTAGTGAATTCCTCGTCAACCTCATCCAGTTGGCTTTCCCATGGCAACAATACATGATCCTTTATTTGTACAAATGAGCGTTGGCCCTGCGTTTCCAGGTTTTGCCATGAATGATGAAAATACAAGGCAGCACCCTGATCAATCAACCAGAGTTGTTTGTTCCAGGTGAGCATGTTGGTATTTCGTACCGTGCGATCCACATTGGTCACCAGGCTATCCAGCCAAACAATTTTTGATGCCAGTAATGGATCAATGGTGCTTACTACCGGATCAAAAGTTATAGCGCCTGAAAGGTAATGAAGGGCCATGTTCAGGCCTACACTTGCTTTTAGTAAATCCTGTATTTCTTCATCGGGTTCGGTGCGGCCAAAAGCTTCATCAATGTTGGCAAACACTATTTCAGGAATACGTAAGCCAACAGCTCTTGCTATTTCACCCACAATTATTTCTGCAATCAACGATTTCACTCCCTGGCCTGCACCCCTGAATTTAAGCACGTATAAAAAATCATCATCCGCTTCTGCAATCGCCGGCAACGACCCGCCTTCACGTAAGGGAGTAACATATCGCGTAACATTTACATTGCGTATTTCAGGTGGATTAATAAACATTTTTATTAATTGTATTTAATATCATTATAGCTCCGGTTTAAATTAATTTAGTTAACCAAACTGTTTCAAAAGATTGTAAAGTTAACCGTAGGGTAGAAATATAATCTGATCAAATCTTCCAGGCCTTTCTTAAAAAGCGCAGCCAGTTACCATGTAATATATTTTCAACATCGTTTGTGGTAAATCCCCTGTTTAATAATATACTTTCCAGTTTTTGAAGATCCGAGATCGTTTGTAAATCATAGGGCGCTTGCTCCCTGCCAAAAGCGCCATCAAGGTCGGTGCCAATACCAACATGTAAAGTATTGCCTGCAAGCTTGCAAATATGTTCCAGGTGGTCAACCAGTTTTTCCAGGTTAACCCCCATTTGTTCGGGGGTTGATTTTCCTCTTTCCCATCCAGGAACCATCATCCACGCATCCAGCGCACCTCCTACAACCGCACCTTTTTCAATAAGAGCAAGTATTTGTTCATCGCTAAACTGGCGGTTGTGGTTTACTAAAGCACGGCAGTTATTATGGCTGGCCCAGATGTGCCCGTCAAAATGTTCCAGCGCCTGCCAAAAACTATCATCACATAAATGGGTTGCATCCAAAATAATATTTAGCCGTTCCATTTCTTTTAATAATGCAATACCATTAGCCCCCATTTTGCCTGTTGCATCAGTGCCATTGGCATACCTTCCGGGCCCGTAATGTGCGGGACCTAAAGCCCTCAATCCATCATTCCACGCTTGTTCAACATAATCAATGTTGATAATGGAATCGGCTCCTTCCAAACTCAAAATATAACCCACCGGTTTTGTAGCATTAGGTGAAGAATTATTCCAAAGTTCCAGGTGTTGATCAAGCGTTTCCAGGTTATTTATCTGTACCATTTCACCGGCTGCTTCCATTGCCTGGTACCATGCCAACTGGCCTTGTGTTTGTGCCCATGCCTGCTCCGGCGAATGCCAGCCGGGTAAATGGTTTGCGGGAGCAACATAACGTGCTATCTGTGTAGCCACTACCAGGCCAATGTTTCCATCTCGCAAGGCTGGTAACGATACCGTTGCTTTACCTCTGTCGGGCTTATCGGTAAGGTGTGCTTCGCGGGCATTATTGGCGTGCACAGGCTGAGTTAAATCGCGGTTCCATTCAAGTGCATTCATGCTTAAATCAAGGTGGGCATCAACAATAAACATAAGGTGGATTTATAATTATTTTATGTTACAGGCAGTTGGTTAACTATTGAGCGGCCGTTGCGTCGCACTCTTGTGCCGAATTACATTATTGAGCAAAAAAGTATTGGGTAATTAAATGGTAATCTTTCTGTTACGGGCATTTATTGGCCATTCATCTGCAATTTTGTTATCCTTTACTACAAGGGCACATTCGTATAAAGCTACCGTTGGGCATACGTGGTGCGGTATCCCGTAAAGCACATCACCTGTTTTGTATGCATGACCTGTTGGTGCATTAACCAGTAAATGTTCTTCGCTATGACCTTTAAATGTAAGCTCGGGGGCATTAATAAAATAAATCCTTCTACTCAATTCGTTTTCTGATGCAACTGATTTATGCCCCAGGTCAAGGCATAAAGTATTAGTTTCAGGAATAGAAATAATACGACTAATGACCAACGCTGCAGGAATAAAAGATTGCTCATCACAAATTTTTACATATCCATAATCCCAGAAAACAAAAGTTCCCGGGCTACACTCTACATGTAATCGTTTAGCATGAATAGGAAAAGTAGGAGAGCCACCTGCAACAATAGTAAGGTCATTAAACCCTTCTTTTTTTAATGTTTCCTGTAGTTGTTCTACCGGGGTAAAAGCCTCGTTGCAGGCAAGTGTTCTTTCTTCAAAATTGGACTGGTGTAAGTGCCCATCGTAAGCATGTAATCCTTTTAATTGTATTCCATTTAAATTGTTGATTTCAACTGCTAAATTTTCAGCATCACAGGGTAAAATACCGGTGCGGTTCATGCCCAGGTTTAAATCAATAAAAACACTTATTAGAAGCGAATGTTCTAAAGCAGTTTCAGCAATTTGTTTTGCAGTGGCAGCATTGTCAATTAAACAGGAAAATGATGTTGCAGGATATTTTTTTACAAGGTTTATAAACCGCTGTAGTTTGGGGCCGGTTGGCTGGTAGGCCATTAATACATCCGGGGCATTTACCATTGCTAACATTTCTGCTTCGGCAATAGTTGAGCATTTAAATTTTTGAATGCCTGCCTGCATTTGTAACAAGGCAACTTTTCCGCATTTATGGGTTTTTACGTGGGGGCGCAGGCGGCTTGCATCACCCACTAATTTAATAGCCTGGTCAATATTTTGCTTAACCCGGTCCTCGTAAATAAGCAGTGCTGGGGAATCGATTGCTTCAATATTTTGTATTTCGTACCATGAATTCATGTTCAGGATTTATTTTTAGATTACCACAACTCAAACAGTGCTTCTATTTCTACTGGTATGTTGTCGGGTAAGGAGCCCATACCCACCGCACTGCGAACACCCACGCCGTTCTCTTCGCCCCAAACAGTTCTGAATAACTCGCTGCATCCGTTAATTATGTAAGGATGCTTTTTAAAATCGTTGGTGCAGTTAACCATACCCAAAACCTTGATTACCCTTTTTATTTTATTTAAGCTTCCAAGATTGGTTTTAATGGTAGCTAAAATAGTTAAGCCCACTTGTTGCGCCGCCAATTTTCCCTGGTCCATTTCAACATCCTGCCCTACACGGCCAATAATTAAAGTGCCATCGCTCTGCACCGGGCCATGACCGGAAACATACAAATACTTTCCATCAATTAAAAAGGGCTTGTACACTCCTAAGGGTTTAGGTGCAGGTGGAAGTTTTAAACCGGTTTGCTCAAAAAGTTCGTCGGGCGTATTTTGTTGCATATAATTATTAGTTGAGTTAAGATTTATTGAGACAGTACTCGCTGAAGGGTAAACCAAAAGTACAAGAGTGCGACGCAACGGCTGTTACATAAAAGTTATAGCGCTGGGTCCATAACTGTAAAACCCTGTGATAGTAACCAGATATTGCTTTATTACACAAACAAATTAAGGATCATCACCCCCGCAAGCCCAACTACTGCTATTATAGTTTCCATAACCGTCCAGGTGCGCACCGTATCTTTTATACTCAGGTTAAAATATTCTTTAAAAAGCCAGAAACCTGAATCGTTTACATGCGAAAAAGCCAGGCTTCCTGCACCAATGGCCAATACCATTAAGTTGGCATTTGCATGTGATTGTATTACCAGGGGTGCCAGTATGCCTGCCGTGGTTAACCCTGCAACGGTTGCGGAGCCTACACAAACCCTAATGACTGCTGCGATGATCCAGGCAAGTACTAAAGGGTGTACATTTATGTTGTTTAATTTTGCAGCAATCTGGTCGCTTACTCCACTATCAATAAGTACCTGTTTTAATGCACCCGCACTGCCAATGATCAAAAGGATCATCGCAATGTCTTTTACTGATTCGCCATAAATAGACATAATTTTTTGCATGCTTTTGCCTTGCTTTATACCCAGTTGATAGGTTGCAACGGCCAGCGCAATAAGCATTACGATAGCTGGTTCGGCAAAAAAGGAAACCACCTTAGCTGTTGTGGGCGGGAGGACAACAAAATAAGGAAGTATGGTGGTAGCCATTAATAAAATAACCGGCAAAAGCGCTGAGAAAAAACTATTTCCTGCACTCGGAAGTTCTTCGGAAGACATTGGTTGCCCTCTAAAAGTTTCTAAGGGAACCGAGTGTATATTTTTTAATGTTTTGGCAAATAGAGGTCCTGCAATAATAATAGCAGGGATGGCTATAACCAAACCATACAAAAGCGTAACCCCCATGTTTGCCTGGAACTGAATAACAATAGCCGTAGGCGCCGGATGAGGTGGTAAAAAGCCGAAAGTAACAGAAAGGGCTGCCAGCATGGGAATGCCAATATAAACTGCAGGTAATTTGTATTGGTAAACCACCGAAAAAATAAGGGGCACCATTAATACAAAGCCTACCCCATAAAACAAGGGAATACCAATAATAAAACCGGTGACCATTAATGCCCATTGAATGTATTTGGTGCCAAAGGCATTCATCATTACTTCCGATATTTTTTGGGCTGCTCCACTATCGGCAACCAATTTACCTAACATGGCACCCAGGGTAATGATAATAACCAATGAACCCAGGGTATCACCAATTCCTTTTTGTACGGACCCGATAACTTTATTAAAGGGGATGCCTAAAAATATACCGGCTGCTATTGAAACTAATAAAAACGCCAGGAAAGGGTTGATTTTACCCCACGAGATAAGCAGTATTAATCCTGCAATGCAGGCAAAAATGATGATAAAACTCATTGGGAAGCTTAAAGGTTTATGTAGCAGGATCAGCTTAAATTTTTTTAATAAATGTAAAGCCGGTTGAAAGTTAGGATATTATAATTATTCACAAACAAGTAGTATCATGTAATTTTTAAGTAGGGGAGATGACTGTAAAAAAAAACCTTAATCAACTTTCAAAAATTGATTAAGGTTTAAATATAATAAAGCTACCTATCGCGGTTCAATAAAAGTAACTGGGAAAAGCAGGTTAAATGAGTAAAGTAAATTAGTCGTTAGAAACCGGCAAAGGATTTCTTCTTGACGGTACCACCGTTGACTCATCTTCGCTCAGGTAAACAAAAAAATCATATAACTGGTAAATATCTCCGGGAACTTTTGGCATACCAGGTTCACCATTTCTATCGTATGGGCCAAGTAACGCTCCTGAATATTTCAATTCATGTAACTTTTGTTCCAGGCTTAATTTTTTAAAACTATCAATGTCCATATCGTTATTC
>JBBSJX010000285.1:0-5633 GCA_038256825.1 Chitinophagales bacterium | reverse complement strand
TTTATGCTTATAAAATTTACAATAGATGTAGCTTTTACATCTTTATAAACAAAGGCATTTATAATAATATGCGTATCTAAAAATATTTTTACTTCGCTTTACTTTCGTAATAATCAGCTTTGTTATATTTTTTTCCGGGCATACTAAACAAATCCTGCAATGCGATAATGGCAGGGTTAATCTTAACCGCCTCTTCATTATCAATAAGGTTAATCGTTTTTTCAAAAAGCTGAGAAAGAGATACTTCTTTTCTCCCGGAATAAGCCTTTGCTTTTTTAAGTATTTTATCATCAATACTTAAAGTGAGTTTTTGTTTCATACGTGTAAAATTAATATTTATACTATAAGGATACGTATTTTTTAAGAACGGGTAATAAAAACGGGCTCCAGATACCTGAAGCCCGTTTTCTATTTAAACTAAAATATTATTGAGGTAATAATACCTGGTCAATTTTATGAAGTGTTGAATTTAAAAAATGCTGATCGCTTGTTCCTCCAGGATCAGGAGTAGGATTAATTGCTATATTAGAAGCAGTTGCATTTGCTGCGCCCTTTACACTTGCAGCACTAACACCAGGACCGGTAAATGTGCAAACAAGCCTTACACCCGGATGCGTTGGTATTGCGCTATTCAATAAAGTATTATAAGAAGTAGCCGTAGTTGGAAAATTATTACTAAATGCACGAACACCCATTACATGGTAAAAAGCAATTCCCTTCGCACTTGCAGCAGGTAAGCTTGAATTAATGAAACCGATGAAAACTGCATCTGGTGATGCTATCGGAACGAGCCCTCCTGAAAGAACAAATATTAATTGCTTGATGGCCAGGTTACTTGGAGCAAACACTGTAAGGTTAGCTCCAATATTGCCCATAATACCCTGCAGATTAGTTGCAGGCGTTGATCCCTGGTCGCCCCGCTGTATAACAGCTTTGAACAGTGTCAAATCGGCATCTGTATTAATTCTGTCCCAAACATAACGGCTTGGTGGAGCCGTAACTAATGCTAACTTATGCATTACACCGTTTACCGCAGTAATATTTGTTGCCGTCATCGGTATATTATTTACCCAGTTACCATTGCGGGTACTTGGAAAAGTATTTAATCTTAATAAAGCACTTAATGGAGGCGCCGGATTGAAAATAGTTGGATAACTAAAATTGGGAAAAGTACTGGGAATACTACTGGTAGTAATTGTCTGTGGAACGATATGATACTGTACCAACGGCACCAGTGAAGTTAAAGGGATTGCGTTAACCACCGCCAATGATAAACCCGAGGCTGTCATAGCAGCATCAGTAGGTGCAAACAAAGTATGCCTTAAAGTTGGTGCAGCTAAGGTTGGCATTAAACCAGCCCTGGTAACAGCAGCTTTAAAAATGGTTAAATCGGCACCATCCAGCAAAGTAGCAATGGTGGGTGTGGTACCCTGTACCACTGGTGCAACTGGAAATTGTTCCAGGTCTTTATTACAAGAAGTTAAAACCACCATCGCCGATACTATCAGCAAAAAATGAATTTTTATTCTGTTTGTTATATATTTCATATTCATGATTTTATTTTTTTAGTAATCTGGTTTTTCAGTTAACGATTAATAAATGTTATACCCAAAACTCAGGTAATACAATCCGCCAATCTGCGAGTTTCCAATTGCATTATAATAGTACTGGTTAAGCAGGTTTTGTGCGCCCAGTTTTATAATAGATTTATTAGCCTTTGGAAGCTTCAGACTGATTTGTGCATCCAGTGTTTGTACAACAGGTAAATTGCCTGTTGCAAAATCGCCCTGGTAAAGGAATGCTCCCTGGTAGCGGTAAGCTACATTAAATCCTAAACGTTTACCGGGACCAAAACCACTGTTTCCAAAGGAGGCATTGGCTTTATATTTAGGCGCGTTGAAGTAGGCAACAAAATTTGATGGTACATCTTTCAAAATATCAGATGCAACGTTAGCTCCAATGGTAAAGTTTAATGGTAACCTGTAATCGATACCCAATCCAAATCCGTAAGTTTTTACTTTATCGGTAGAGTTTACCGGGATTGAATACCTGTACCCGTTTAATGTATCAGACAAGGCAATTGTACCGCCACCAATTTTCTGCACAGTAACTTTTCTGCCAAGGAAATCTTTGTAGGTACCGTAGTAACCATAAACATCAATCAGCAACTTACCCTGCATTAATAGTCCTTTTAAACCTGCTTCAAACGAAGACAATGATTCAGGCTTAAGATCCTGCGGAGTAAAAGCTACGATATTTCCCTGCCGTAAAGCATCATAATCATAAATTGGATTTCCTCCAAAATTAAAAAACGACCTGAAGCTCTTGTCGCCGCCAATTAAACGAACATTACTTCCCACAGCAAGGTTAATAAATTGTTGCTGGTTTGATGGGAAACGGTAGGCAGTTTGGTAAGAAACCCTGAAGTTTACATTTTCCTTAAGCTTTACTAAAGCCGTTGCCCTCGGTGTTATTCGTCCTTTAAAATTTTCATTTTTATCGTACCGGCCCGATACCGTTATATTAACACGGTCCATTATTTGGCGGCTGGCCTGCAAATAAGCACCATACTCCGATATCTTTATTCTTCCGGTTGAATCAGCAAACAAGGTACCTTCCGAATTTAAAACATATTGCTTGTAGCTTGCTCCCAGTAAAAGATCAACCCACTTACCTGTTAAATGGCTCCAGTTATACGTTCCTTCGGCACTATACAAATCAGATTTATCTAATAATAATGCACCTCCGTCTTTGATAGGCTTCTTACGTATAGAATCGTAAGCTTTAATAAACTGTGCACTTCCTGCAGCCGGGCGGCCAACATCAACAGTAGAGCGTGCCAGGCTGTGTGCAGCATCATTGGTTAAACCATTTAAACGGCCACCAAGGTATGTTTGAGAATACCTGGAGAACCAACCTGTAGCGCCACCACTTGGTGCCCAGCTCTCATTAAATAAACGGGTGGCTACCGTTGTATTGTAAGATTCGCCTGCATTTTCCTGTGTTGTATAAGCCCTTAAAGACCAGTACCTGTTATTAACTTCCAGTTTGTACTGTCCCATTTTAAAATCTTTCAGCGAATATCTTTCACTTCCGGTATAAACAGTACTACCCGTTCCCCAGTATGCTGCTAAAATGGCTTCGGTATGCGGTGTAACTTTATAATGTAATGAGCCGGCTAATTTAAAGTTAACGGTATTTGGATTGGTAACTTCTTTTTCGGTGTAACCAGTACGGGATACATTAATTGGAGCGCCGCCATTCAAGGTATCAATAAAATTCCTAAGCCAGGGTGCCTGTACAGCAATTGAATTCAATACTGCACTCCTTATCTCTGCAGTTGTTTCATCGCCATATACATTTATACCATCGTAATTAGGATCGGTTGCACGTGTACCGGCTTTAACACTGCCACCTGTAGCAGCACGCTGATAATTCCGGTAATCCCTTCCCTGCCAATCTTTTGCCTGAAGCAATTCGGCATTGATCTTAAAGGCAAATTTTTCCGAAACCTTTTTACCCCACCGCATGTTCCAGTTATGATAGGCCGATGGCTCACGCTGGCTGGTACTGCCGGTATGCATAAGACCTTCTTTAATTAAAAAAGATAAACCCTGGTATTTAAAAGGATTCTTGCTGGTCATCAGCAAAGTACCGTTCATACCACCAGCGCCATACAAAGCCGATGATGCGCCAGAAAGTAATTCTATATTATCAACATCCAGTTCGCTTAAACCAATAATAGCGCCAACCGAAAAATTCAGGCCTGGTGCCTGGTTATCCATCCCATCAACCAACTGATTAAAACGGGTGTTACCACTGCTGTTAAAACCGCGGGTGGTTGGTGTTTTAAAAGTAAGGGAAGATGTGGTAACGTCAACACCTTTAATGGTGGTAACCACATCGTAATAACTGGCTACCGGTGAGTTGCGGATATTTGCAGCGCTGATCCTTTCGATGGTTACAGGCGATTCCATAATCTTTTGCGGAACCCTGTTGGCAGCTACAACTACTTCCTGCCCAAGGATATTTGTTGGTTTAAAAGATACCTCAACTGTTTTTGAAGCATCAGAAACAGTTACTTCCTGCAGCTCGTACCCTACCGACGAAATCAATAGAGTTACCGGCAGTTTCTTTACCGTAATCCTGAAATTTCCCTTATCATCAGTAAAGGTTCCGATATCTTCTCCTTTTACTATAACAGAAACAGCCCCCGACCCTTCATTTGTACTGCTGTTCTTAACATTGCCGTTAATGGTTACATTTTGAGCAATGGCTGCAATCGTAATGATATTAGCCAACAAAAATGTAACCAAATAGCTGGTAACTTTTCTCATATCGCGTTTTTTGGTTTTTTAAATTATAGAGCAAATTAAGCACGTTATTGCTACCTGAAAAATTTATTTTCAATACCGGTTAATAATTAGTTCAGTACAAATCGTTTATTTTAATCCGGTTGATGGTATTTTAGCAAAATGGAACCCTTCAAATTTAAGCAGCAAACCGGTTTTTACAAAGGCAAAGTAAGAGATGTTTACTCAATTTCCAACAAATATTTAGTGATGCTTGCCAGCAACCGAATCTCGGCCTTTGATGTAATTTTACCCAGCCCCATTCCTTACAAGGGACAGGTACTTAACCAGATTGCGGCTTACATGCTTGATGCAACGAAAGAAATATGCCCAAACTGGCTGCTGAGCGTGCCTGCGCCTAACATCAGTATCGGAAAAAAATGTGTTCCATTTGCTATTGAAATGGTGGTACGTGGTAACTTAACCGGCCATGCATGGCGTACTTATTCATTGGGCCAACGTATGTTGTGCGGTGTACAAATGCCCGAAGGCATGAAGGAAAACGATTATTTCCCCAACCCCATTATTACACCAAGCACTAAAGCCGCCGAGGGGCACGACGAAGATATTTCGGCCGAAGCAATTATTAAAACAGGATTGGCCACCCCATTAGAATGGGAGATACTTTGCAAATATGCCCTGCAACTTTTTGAAAGTGGGAAAGAAATTGCTGCAAAACAAGGATTGATTCTGGTTGATACTAAATACGAGTTTGGAAAACTGGGCGACGACATTATTTTAATGGACGAAATTCATACACCCGATTCATCAAGATATTTTTATGCCGATGGCTTTAATGAAAGACAAACAGCCGGCGAACGCCAAAAACAACTGAGTAAAGAATTTGTAAGAGAATGGCTCATAGAAAATGATTTTATGGGTAAAGAAGGGCAAACCGTGCCACACATGAGCAGCGATTGGATACAAACCATCAGCAACCGGTATATAGAATTATACGAAAAAGTAATAGGCGAAAAATTTGTGCCCGCTAATTTAAGTGATGAGGAAACGGAGAGGCTGGTGAATGAGGAGTTGGAAAAACTGATTTAGAAAAAAAAATATGCGTTGCCGTAGTTGCCTGCCGGAACAACTACCTTCCGAAAAATTAATTAGTCTTCTCCCAACCTCGGTCGTAATCTTTTCTTACTCTTATTAAAAACCATCATCCCCTTATCAATGCCCTTGCGTATTTCCTTTTGTTCTTCTATTGGAAGATTATAAACCGTTTGACATTCGGCAGTGCAACAACCATCAAACTTTTTTGCACAATCATCGCATTGA
>JBBSJX010000284.1:0-5634 GCA_038256825.1 Chitinophagales bacterium | reverse complement strand
GCATCCGTTAAATACCTTCCTTCAACTTTTAATTGTCCATGTACTTTTACAGGTTGCGATTGTAAAAGAATACAGGTAAAAACTGATATAAACACCAATAAATATTTTTTCATTTGGTTAAGTTATGTACAGTTAAAACAAAGTACCAAAACTGCTTAAAAAAGTGCTGCTTATTGATATAATAGTATAAGTGAGCGAATCGTTTAAAGTCGGTCAGGCTGCAACTAAAGCTGATTAAAGATGCATTACCGGCTACCAAAATAAAAACTATTTAAAATAAAAATGCCGTGCAAAAACACGGCATTTTTACAAAATATAAAGGATGGTAATTAACCCAATTTAGCTTTTAAGTTGGCATCAATTGCATCTAAAAATTCTTCGGTATATAAATAATCAGTACCGTGCACAACATCTTTTTTAACAGTAATGGCAAGGTCCTTGGTCATTTTACCGCTTTCAACGGTTTCGATACATACCTGCTCCAATGCATGGCAAAAATCAATTAAAGGCTGGTTGTTATCCAGGCGGCCGCGAAACTCCAGGCCTCTTGTCCATGCAAAAATGGATGCGATAGGATTGGTTGAGGTTGGACGGCCTTTTTGATGCTCCCGATAGTGACGTGTAACGGTTCCGTGGGCAGCTTCGGCTTCCATAACGGAACCATCGGGTGTAACTAAAGTTGAGGTCATTAAACCAAGCGAACCAAAGCCTTGTGCTACGGTATCACTTTGCACATCGCCATCGTAATTTTTACAGGCCCATACAAAATTGCCATGCCATTTAAGTGCACTGGCAACCATATCATCAATTAAACGGTGCTCATAAGTCAGGCCGGCTTCAGCAAATTTTGCTTTAAACTCCTCCTGATAAATTTCTTCAAAAATATCTTTAAAGCGACCATCATATTTTTTAAGGATGGTGTTTTTAGTTGAAAGGTATAAAGGCCAGCCTTTCATTAACGACTGGTTAAAGCATGAACGGGCAAAACCTATGATGCTCTCATCGGTGTTGTACATTGCTAACGCAACACCATCACCTTTAAAGTTGTACACTTCAAACTCCTGGTTGGTACCATCTTCACCTTCAAACTTAATAGTAAGTTTTCCTTTACCTTTTGTTACAAAATCGGTTGCACGATACTGGTCGCCAAAAGCATGACGGCCAATACAAATTGGCGCAGTCCAGTTTGGAACTAAACGGGGAACATTGCTCATCACAATCGGCTCACGAAAAACAGTACCATCTAAAATGTTACGGATGGTTCCATTGGGTGACTTCCACATTTGCTTTAAGCTAAATTCTTTTACACGCTCCTCGTCAGGAGTAATAGTAGCGCACTTTATACCAACACCATATTCTTTAATGGCATTTGCAGCATCAATCGTAACCTGGTCGTTGGTTTCGTCGCGGTACTCAATACCCAGGTCATAATATTTAATATCAAGTTCCAGGTAAGGAAGAATTAGTTTGTCTTTAATAAATTTCCAGATGATCCTGGTCATTTCATCGCCATCCAATTCAACTACCGGGTTGGCCACTTTTATTTTTTCTGCCATCAGAATGTTGGTTTAAATGTTAAAAAAAGGTTTACAAAAATAAGGGTTGATCTATTTACGCCATCAAAAACATTTTAAGGGCTTTATTCGTATATATTAAAAAAAACGGTATGGTAAAAGTGAAGTTTATTTTAAGTATTATTTTCGTTGCAATAACAACATTTATATGGGCAAGTTGTACAAAAGAGCAACCATTTAATCAAATCAATCCTATGGAAAATACTACTCCTACTCCACCGCCAACTCAAAAAGATACTACTTTAAAAACTTACCTCGCCTTAGGAGATTCGTATACGATTGGTCAAAGTGTTGCTGAAGCTGGCAGGTTTCCTATGCAGGTGGTTGGACAATTGCGCCAGGCTAACATAAACATAAATGACCCGATTTATATTGCCACCACAGGCTGGACAACTTTAAATTTAATGAGTGCTATTAATGCTGCCAAACTACATCCGCCTTACGATGTGGTGAGCTTATTGATAGGTGTAAACGATCAATACCAAACACGTGATACTACTTTTTATCGTAAACGTTTTACAAATTTATTAAACAAAGCAATTGAACTAGCGGGCAATAAACCCGCAAATGTTTTCGTCTTGTCTATTCCCGATTATAGCGTTACTCCTTTTGTATCGCCCAATTATAAAGAAGGGATTAGTAAGCAGATAGATCAGTTTAATAGCATCAACAAACAGGTAACCGAACAACGCAGTATTTCTTATACAGATATTACTCCCTCCACCCGCGAAGGTGCAACCAATCCTTCATTAATTGCCCGTGATGGATTGCATCCGTCAGAAAGTGAATATAAAAAATGGGCAGATATGTTAACTCCAAAAATTAAGAAACTGTTGCAATAAGCTTCAGCAAAAGGTTGCATATTTATGATAGCGGTAATTATTAAATAGTAGATTTTGGTTACCGGCATTTGTATTTCATGGGGGCAGCCTTGCGTCGCACACTTGTACAAAAGTGCAGAAAGCAAATCAATCAATGATTAAAATTTTATTGTTTAAAAGCATCTTTTTGCCGCCTGAAAAGATGCGGTAAAAGTGTGCGACGCAACAATGTAAAATAGCTAACGAATGCCCGGCTCAAAATAAAACCCCACACAATTTTAATGTATGCTAACCAACAACCAGTACCGGAATTTTTAATTGATGCCTTACTTTTTCTACAGTTTCACCATACAAATAATCCATAAAACCGCTGTGGTGGTGGGCACCCATAACCAGCATATTTGCTTTTACAGTGTTTACAATGCGCACAATTTCCTTTGTGCGGTCGCGATAACCTAAATGGCCTTCTACAATAAATCCTAAATTTTTTAATTGTAAAATATAGGATTCCATATGCGCCCTATCCTTACGGGTTTCGTCATCGTCGGAAGCGGAACCTAAAATTTTTGCCGGCGCACTTTCAACAATGTGCACTAAAACATATTTAGTTGCTTTATTGCCCTGCGATAAGCCATGGGCAATCAGCTTTTCATCGTTATGGCTAAAGTCGAGCGCAATGGCAATACACTCAACCTTAGGAATATCAAAATCCCTTAACAAAGCAGCATTTTCATGTATGCGAACGGCATCGGTTTGTTCACGTTTTTTAATAATGGGCAAAATGGTCATTAACAAAAACAGGATGAAAAAAAATATGGCTGCAGCAATTATCACCAGCTTCCATACCCAGTTTCCTTCCTGTGCAAAAACCTGCGAAAGCTCGTTATTTACCATGCGTACATTCAGGTAAATTAATATGGTTGATATTAACCAGGCCAAAGCCTTAACATGCCATTTTATTACAAATTCGCCCATTGTTTTTTTATCGCTCACAAAATGAATGAGTGGTATAATGGCAAAGCCCAATTGCAGGCTAAGGATTACCTGGCTTAATACCAGCAAGCCATCCACTTTATCTTCGCCCATTATAAGTATTACCAGCACGGCGGGTATAATGGCAATAAGCCGGGTTACCATTCTTCGTATTATTGGGTTGATACGGAGGTTCAGGTATCCTTCCATAACAATTTGCCCGGCAAGGGTACCTGTTATAGTTGAGCTTTGGCCGGCCGCAATAAGCGCAATGGCAAACAAGGCGGGAGCAAGTTGAGTACCTAACAATGGAGCCAGCATTTGGTGGGCCTGTTTTAATTCAGCTACATCATTATTACCCGTTGTAAAAAATACCGAAGCAGCTAATATTAAAATGGCTGCATTAACAAAAAACGCTGCGTTTAAAGCAATGAAAGTATCGATGCGGTTAAAGCGCAATGCCTGTTTTATAGCAGCAGAGTTATTGGCTATTTTGCGGGTTTGCACCAATGCCGAGTGCAGGTATAAATTATGTGGCATTATGGTAGCACCAATAATGCCTATGGCTATGTATAAGGCATTATCGTTTTCAATGGAAGGTATAAAGCCGGTCATGATATCACCAATTTGAGGTTTGGCCAATACCATTTCAATTAAAAAGGAGAAACCAATAATTGCCACAAGTGCAATAATAAAAGCCTCCATTGTTCGCATACCTAACCGTTGCAAAAACAATAATAAAAAAGTATCTAAAACAGTTATGGTTACACCCCAGGCTAATGGTAACCCAGTAAGTAATTGAATTCCTATTGCCATACCCAGCACTTCGGCCAGGTCGCAGGCAGCAATTGCTAATTCGGCAAGTATGTATAAGCTGAAGTTTACAAACTGTGGATAGGCTTCCCTGTTTGCCTGTGCAAGATCGCGACGGCGAACAATACCAAGACGGGCGCTCAATCCCTGTAACAGGAGCGCCATCAGGTTACTCATTAATAAAACCCAGATTAACGAATAACCAAATTGTGCACCCCCGGCAAGATCGGTTGCCCAATTACCCGGATCCATATAACCAACGCTCACCAGGTAAGCCGGTCCCATGTAGGCCAGTAACCTACGCCAGCCTTTTTTAGGTTTGGTAACATCAATACTTTGATGTACTTCACTTAACGATTTATCATTTTGATGGTTTTGGTTCATAGGAAATTACCTGGATATGGGTTTTACAAATAAAGTTTGCGCTAACTGCTGACTGATAGAAAAGGGGGGCGTATTTTCAATTTCAATTTCAATGGAATGATCAAAAGTAAATTTGCGGACTACCTGCAGCTTTGTACCAATACCTATGCCTTTATGACTCAATAGTTCTAATAGTTCGGACGATTGGCTGCCAACGGAACTTACTGCAGCCATTCTATCAATTTCAAGGTCAGTTAGGTTTAATTGTTTGCTGGGTTCCATTTTACCATTACTATCGGGTATAGGGTCGCCATGCGGATCAAATTTGGGATAATCAAGAAATGTATCCAGTCTTTCAACAAGTATTTGGCTGTTGATGTGTTCTAACTCTTCCGCAATTTCGTGCACTTCGTCCCAGCCAAAATTTAAGTTGTGCACTAAAAAATATTCCCACAAACGATGTTTTCGAATGATGATTAAAGCCACCCGGTTACCCTCGGCATTTAGTTTAAACCCCTGGTATTTTTCATACAGTAACAGGTCTTTAGCCTTAAGCTTTTTAAGCATATCGGTAACAGAAGCAGCCCTGGTTTGAAGCTGGGCTGCAAGTTCATTTGTTGTAACCATTGCTTCCGATTGCTGTAAATGGTAAATTGCCTTTATGTAGTTTTCTTCGCTTGTTGTAAAATTCATGTAACTATAAAAATAAATTTAGACAAATCTAAATTTTATTTCTACACAAACAAAACCTATTAATCTTTAGATATTTTTGGGAAATGTTTTCTGATTTTATTTATTACCAAAGGGCATGTATCGCAAAAAAAGGATGCATTTATATTTTAGTATAAATCAATAACCTCGTATAATATTTGCAGGAATAATTCTTGCATTTTATAACTGATAATACCCGGCAGTGAACATGAAAATTTTTTGTTTCAGGTTCTAACAGCTATGGTGTTAATTTCATGTTTCGTTTTAAACTTAATTTAGACCCCTCAATATTTTATAAAAAATGCGGAAATGTATTGTAGCACTGATACTCTTATCCTCCTTATTGGCTTGTAATAACAAAAAAGTTTCATTGGAAGGAG
>JBBSJX010000283.1:0-5636 GCA_038256825.1 Chitinophagales bacterium | reverse complement strand
TGCATTTGTACCTATATTTCATATTCAAATTATTACGTGTTTTATAAAGTAACTAAAACTATTGTTCATGAAATATTTAATCATTGCTTTGCTTGCTTTATGTACAATAAGTTTTTGCAATTTGCAGGCACAGACAAACAGTAATAAAAATATTAATAGTGATTGGCTGGTTACGCCACTTCAACAAAAAGCAGCAATATATACAGAGGGAAAAAATGTAGTATTAAATAATGGATTGGTGCGACGGATTTTTAGAATTACACCCAACGTGGCCTGTATAGATTATACAAACCTTACCAGCAACCAGCAATTGTTGCGCAGTATAGAACCCGAAGCAAGGGTTGTTATAAACGGGCAACAATACAATGTGGGCGGGTTAAAAGGACAAAAGGAAAAGGCCTATTTGCTACCAATATGGCTTGATAAAATGGAGGCCGGTCAACAGGATTTTTCAATAGTAAATTATACCATTAATGATATAAAACCCTTTATTAACTGGAAAGCAAATACCTGGACATTTAATAAAAAACAGGCCACGGGTAAAGAAGTGGTATTTAATTATATATCAAACTTACAGACCTTAAAAAATATTTCGATTGCAGTGCATTATGAATTGTACGATGGTATTCCTTTAATAGTAAAATGGATATCTGTAGAAAATAAAAGTGAGGCTACGTTTAAATTAAACCGCGTGGTAAACGAAGTACTGGGCCTGGTTGAAGAGGAGAGTGCTGTAGTGGGATCGCCCGAAGAAATGAAAAAGCAGCATGGTATTTATGTTGAAACCAATTACGCCTTTAACAATGCCATGCGCTACGACATCAGCGATCAGACCACGCACTGGAAAATTGACAGCACGTATACATCGCAGGTAAATTATAATTACCAGACACCTGTGTTACTTGAAATATATCCTGAAAAAGCACCGGGCATTAATATGCCATCCGGTGAAGTTTTTAAATCGGTGCGAACACATGAACTACTAATGGATAGTTACGACAGGCAACGCCGGGGAATGATGATTAAAAAAATGTACAGCACCATTGCTCCGTGGACAACACAGAACCCCATTTTTATGCACCTGGTAAGCCGTAACGATGATGAAGTGCGCAGTGCAATCGATCAGTGTGTGGCCACGGGATACGAAGCAGTGATCTTAAGTTTTGGAAGCAATTTAAACATGGAAGATTCATCGGCAAAAAATATTAATCGTTGGAAAGAGTTGACTGCTTATGCTCATAGCAAAGGCATTTTGTTAGGTGGTTATTCATTATTTAGTAGCCGTAGAATAAGTGATGAAGATGATGTAATCAGCCCTGTAAAGCTAAAACCGGGCGGTGCATTTTTTGGCAATGCACCCTGCTTTGGCAGCAAGTGGGGATTAGCCTACCGCGATAAAATAAAATACTTTTTTACAAAAACAGGTTTTGATATATGGGAAAATGACGGCCCTTACCCAGGTGATGTTTGTGCCTCATCTACGCATCCCGGCCATACAGGTTTGGACGATTCGCAATGGCGACAAATGGAAATTCAAAAGGAGTTGTACCACTGGTTAAATGAAAAAGGTGTTTATATTAATGCACCTGACTGGTATTTTTTAGATGGTACTCATAAAATTGGCATAGGATACCGGGAGGTTAACTTTTCTTTATCAAGAGAACAGCAACTTATTTTAAACAGGCAAAATATACATGATGGTACATTGGAAAAAACGGGATCGATGAGTTGGGGTTTTGTTCCGTTAACCAAATACCAGGGAGGGGATGAGTCTGCTGTGTTAGAACCTTTAAGTCAACACCTTAAAGACTATGAACAATTAATGGTTCAATATTATGGGGCAGGGGTGCAGGCATGTTATCGTGGTCCTCGTTTATACGATACAGAAGAAACCCGTAAGGTGGTTGCAAGCACTATTAACTGGTATAAAAAATACCGCAATATTTTAAACTCAGATATTATTCAATTACGCCGTGCGGATGGTCGGGACTGGGATGGATTTCTACATGTAAATCCAATGCTGAAAGAAAAAGGTTTTGTAATGTTATACAATCCTACCAAACAAACAATTACACGCACCATAAACCTTCCATTGTATTATACGGGTTTACATAATTATGCAACCTTAACCAGTAAACAAGGTAGTGTGAAAAAATATCCCCTTAACAGAAAGTACGATGTTGCTCTTTCTTTCACTATTAGCCCTGAATCTTACACCTGGTATGTGGTAGAATGATAATGAAAAATTTGTTGTAATTCTTTTTTGTCCCAAAGGTGTTAATTTTTAAATCCTTTTGGCGAGCAATTGTTTAGGTTATGTTATGTAAATTTTAATGCCTTAAACTATTAGCTATCAAATAGACCAAAACTTTTTCTATGTTGTACTTTTCAATAAAGCCAGATTTCCGTATGTGAATAATATGAATTTATTATAAACAATATGGAGTTATTAAAGTTATTTATACAATTAACAGGGTTATCCCATAGCTATAATGGTATAAAAATTGCCCTTTATTTATTTTTAGGTAGTACATTCTTACAGTTTTCTTAGCTGGTCAATATCCTTTATAAGCTAAAAAATTCCCATAATGAAACAATTATTTTTACTTCTGCTTACAGTATTTTTTATTGGAAATACGTTTATAAATGCACAAAACAATCAAAGACTAACAGCCAGATTTTATGGAAAAGTAATGGATGCTAATTCAAACAAAGGTTTAGAATTTGTATCTGTTCAAATTCATATTAAAGACAGTGTTCTGGCCGGAATGTTTACGCGTAGTAACGGAGATTTTAGTTTTGATAATGTTGCTGTAAATGATTCAATGTTTTTAATTATTACCGCAATAGGATACAAAAAAATTGAACGCCCAATTAATGTTAAGATTTCTGAAATGAACGAGATGGACCTGGGTAATTTTAGTGTTGAAATTGAACAGCAGGTATTGGCTAATGTTACCGTTGTAGCAACACAACCGGTACTTGAAATGGGAATTGACCGACGTGTATTTAATGTTGAAAAAAGCATAACAGCTACCGGTGGAACTGCAATTGATGTTATGCGTAACATACCTTCTGTTTCGGTTGATGTGGAAGGCAATGTACAGTTAAGAAACTCAAGTCCTCAAATTTTTGTTGACGGGCGCCCTACCATACTTACGCTTGATCAGATACCCGCTGATAATATAGAAAAGGTTGAATTAATTACGAACCCCTCAGCAAAATTTGATGCAGCAAGTACCGGTGGAATTATAAACGTTGTAATAAAGAAAAACAAGCGAATAGGAATTAATGGAACCACTTCTCTTTCCGTTGGTTCACCAAGGGTATTGGGCGGTAATCTTAATCTGAACTTACGCGAAGGAAAATTTAATGTGTTTGTTTCAGCTAATTATAATAAATCGGGTGGAAATGCAGATTCAAAAACGTTCAGGCAAAATAAAAAGAATGGATTGGTAGATAATTATTTTAATCAATATTCTCAAAATGACCGTACACGTAAATTCAAATCACTGCGTTATGGTTTTGATTTTTTTATCGATAATCGCAACACAATAACCATCAGTCAAAATATTGTTAATGGCCGTTTTTTAAATAATGAAGAGCAAAGCCAGGAATATTTAAATAGCTCAAAAGTATTAACCCGTACGGGAATTCGTACGTCTGATGAAACCTTTGGTTTTAAACGAAATAATTCCCAGTTCATATTTACCCATAAGTTTTCAAAAACAGGTCAGCAAATTAGTGCCGATGTTAATTACAGCAAGGGTAGCGGCGACAACCTTACCTATATACTCAATTCATATTTTAATACCAATGGTACCAGTTATGCAGATCCCAGTAAAGTTCGCAACGTTGGCGATAACAGTAACGATCAGTTAACCTTGCAGGTAGATTATCAAAATCCCATTGGTGATAATGCAAAAATTGAAGCAGGTATCCGGCGGTACAATCAAAACAACACCAGTATTTTTAATGCTTATAGAATAGGGCAAATAGGCGAAGAAACCAAGTTGCCATTAAGTAATTATTACACGTTTGGAGAAGTTGTTAATGCAGCCTATGTTACTTTTTCAAATAAAATTGACAAGTTTGCCTACCAGGCAGGTTTACGGGTTGAAACTTCCAACTTTGATGGAGAGTTAATTGATAAGGCACAAAAATTTGGCTATAGCTATCCCGAAAAAATTAAAAATATATGGGACGCCTTATTTCCAAGTTTGTATTTAACTAAAACAATTGGCGACCAGGAAGATATTCAGTTAAATTATTCACGCCGTATAAGGCGCCCCAATTTTTGGCAGTTAAATCCATTTATCGATATTAATGACCCGGTAAATATTCGCCAGGGTAATCCAGCTTTGCGTCCTGAGTTCACCAATTCACTTGAATTTAATTACAATAAAAATTATACGGGTGGAAACTTTTTAGGTGCTATTTATTATCGCAACACTTTAGGTGATATAACCCGTTATAGCGACACCATTACAGCCGAACAATTTCAACAATTAAATAATGCTGCGGTTGACCCTAATGCTATCTTAAATACCTATATAAATTCCATTAGCCAAAACAGGTTAGGTATCGATTTAACCTGGCAACAAACTGTAGCCAAAGGGTTAGAAATTATTCCAAACCTTAACCTTCAATATCGGAAAATTAAAACGGATGTTGCAAATCAAAATTTATCTAACGAAGGTTTTAGCTGGGAATTTAAATTAATATCCAATTATAAAATTGATGCACCCAATTCGTGGTTGTTTAAAAATATTGGTCTGCAATTAACGGGCGAATATGAGTCACCTGAAGTAATTCCGCAAGGAAGAAGAAAAGAGCAGTACAGTGTTGATTTTGCAATGAAGAAAGATTTTTTGAAAGATAAAAAAGGCACATTTACTTTTAGCATTAACGACTTGTTTAATACGCGTCGCTTTGGATCTATTTACGATACGGATAATTTTTACCAGGACTCATACCGCAGATGGAATGTACGTAGCTTTAGAATTACTTTTTCTTACAAATTTGGTAGTAGTAATTTCTCGTTATTTAAGCGGGGAGGTCGGCCAGAAGGTGGTGATAGCGACCGCGATACTCCGCCAGTTGGTGAAGGTTAAAAACAAAATATGATTTCATTGTTGCCAGGTATTAATTAACCTCAGTTATAGATGGTTACAATTATTTAGCCATCATTATCTCTTTGGGGTACATCGTTGTGTCACTCACTTGTACTTTTGAATCTTTATGCTTCTAAGGTTTTAAAACAAAATGGTTAAGCACAATGCTTAACCATTTTGTTTAGTCCTCTTAGTATTTGCTTTTATATTAAATGCTTAATCAGTTAAAATTTAATTTAGCCCTTTCGTATTGTTTTGGCCAGGTAACATTCAATTGTAATTCGTATGCTGCTTTTAAAGGCCAGTAAGGATCACGTAAAAATTCCCGTGCAAGTAAAACGAAATCTGCCTGTTCGCTTTCAATTATTTGGTTAGCCTGTTGTGCGTCCGTAATCATTCCAACCGCACCTGTTAGCAAACCCGTTTGTTTACGAATGGCTTCAGCAAAATGAACCTGGTAGCCGGGCCCTGTTTTAATAACTGCATTACCGGCGTTACCGCCCGAGGAACAATCTAAAAGAT
>JBBSJX010000282.1:0-5688 GCA_038256825.1 Chitinophagales bacterium | reverse complement strand
GGCGAAACCATAAAAAAAATTGAACCACACCTTGGTTATATCCATCGCTCAATAGAAAAAATGTGCGAAAGCTTAACCTACCGCCAGTTTATATATGTTACCAGTAGAATGGATTATTTAAGTTCTCATATAAACAATCATGCATGTGCTTTATGTATTGAAAAAGGTTTGCAGGTTGAAGTTCCCCGGAGAGCACAGGTGATACGTGTGCTTATGGATGAACTAACCAGAATTGCATCGCATGAACTATGGTGGGGTGCAATGGCTATGGACCTGGGTGCATTCACGCCATTTTTTCACGCTTTCAGGGAGCGTGAAACCATAACTGATATTATGGAAGAAACCTGTGGTGCCCGGTTAACCATGAACTATATGGTTCCCGGAGGAGTGATGCAGGATCTTCATCCAAGCTTTCAGCAAAAGGTTAAAGACTTTATTAGCTTATTTAAAAGTAAAATTGATGAATATGATGAAATGGTAACCGGTAATATAATTTTTCAAAATAGGATGAAAGGTATAGGAAAAATTAGTAAGGAAGATGCCATTTCGTATGGTTGCACCGGGCCGGTTGGCCGGGCTTCAGGTATCCATTGCGATATCCGTAAAATATTTCCGTACGAGGTGTATAACGAAGTTGAATTTGATGAGATAATTGAAACGGAAGGCGATTCATTAGCTCGTTATATGGTTCGTATCCGCGAGTTGCACCAAAGCATCCGCATCATCGAACAATTAATTGACAATATTCCCGAAGGTGATTTTATGGCAAAAACAAAGGCCGTAATAAAATTACCGAAAGGTGAGTTTTACCAGCGGGTTGAAACTGCCAGGGGTGAATTAGGTGTTTACATTGTAAGTGAAGGAGGAACAACTCCTTACCGTATCAAATTCAGATCGCCTGGTTTTTCAAACCTTTCGGCCTTGGAACATATGGCGGTAGGTAGTAAAATTGGCGACCTTATGGCAACTATGGGAACATTGGATTTGGTGATACCCGATATTGACAGATAAGGTGAAACTGTAGGGAAGGGGAAAAGGTTTTTGGAACCTGCCTTAGCTTTTCAATTAAGCATCGTTGTGTCACTCACTTGTACTAATTGTTCTTTTTGCATCAATACCATTTTAGAATATAATATTAGGTTCAATAATTAAATAATCATTTAACAGTTGCATGTTTAGTTTACAAGGCATAACCAATCAAATACACAACGGGTTGTACAATAATCTAAATCCATCGTTAGCGTTGCTGGTGGAAGGTGTTATTGTAATGATGCTGGCTATAACCTTGTTTGCTGTTTTAGGGTTGGTTTTAGTGTTAATGGAACGAAAAGTAGCTGCCCACATGCAGATTAGATTGGGGCCAAACAGGGTAGGACCTTATGGCATGTTACAAACCACAGCCGATACTTTAAAACTTATGATGAAAGAAGGATTGGTACCGGACGGCGCTGATAAATTTTTATTTAACCTGGCTCCTTTCTTAATTATGATTGTGGCCATGCTGATATTAGCGCCTATTGCTTTTGCCACGGGTTTTCAGATGTGGGATTTAAACATAGGTGTATTGTATGTTACAGCAATTTCTTCCATTTCGGTTATAGCTATTTTAATGGCAGGCTGGGCCAGTAACAACAAATATTCTATGCTGGGCGCTATGCGTAGTGGTGCGCAAATTGTGAGCTATGAACTGTCGGCCGGGCTTTCCATTCTTTCTATAGTTGTGTTAACAGGAAGCCTGCAAATTTCAGAGATCATAGAATCGCAGCGCAATGGCTGGTGGCTTTTTAAGGGACATATACCTGCCACCATATCTTTTGTTATATTTATTATAGCAGTAACTGCCGAAACCAACAGAGCGCCATTTGATTTAGCTGAAGCAGAATCTGAACTGACTGCTGGTTTTCATACAGAGTATTCAGGGATGCGGTTTGCACTCTTTTTTCTTGCTGAATACATTAATATATTTATTGTTTGCGCTATTGGAGCAACGCTTTTTTTAGGAGGATGGATGCCCTTGCATATTGGTAACTGGCAAGGCTTTAATCATATTATGGATTATATTCCATCATCCATTTGGTTTTTTGCAAAAACCTTTGCACTTATATTTTTGATTATGTGGTTCAGGTGGACTTTTCCAAGATTGAGAATTGATCAGTTACTACATTTAGAGTGGATGTACCTGTTGCCCATAAGTATGTTTAATTTATTACTAATGACTGTAGTGGCAATAATGGGATGGCATTTTTAATGGGATTACAAAAGCATTAAATACAGAATTGTAAGAGAAATGCTGAAGGAATTGAAATAGTACAAGAGTGCGACGCAAGAGAAGTTGAATTAGTTATAATGTTGGTTACCTAAACCCAATTCATGTTTATAAAAAATTATTTAAAGGATGTTTATTTTGGAGTGAAATCGCTTTTGATAGGCATGAGGCGTACGGGCAAATATTTTGTATCGCCTGGCGAAATTATTACAGAACAGTATCCTGAATACAGGGCAAAGTTATCGGAGCGTTTTAGGGGTGAAGTAGTAATGCCACATGATGCGCATAATGAACATGCCTGCACCGGTTGCACTGCATGTGAACTGGCTTGCCCAAATGGCACCATTAAAATTATTACAAAGTTTGATGTGCAACCGGATGGCAAACGTAAAAAAGCCATTGATACTTTTGTGTACCATCTTGAAATGTGCACCATGTGTAATTTATGTATTGAAGCTTGCCCTACCAACGCAATACAAATGGCGCAAAATTTTGAACATAGTGTTTTTGACAGGAGCCGGCTTACTAAAAAATTAAATAATCCGGGGTCAAAACTAAGGGAGGGGGTTGAGTAATGGAAGCATCAGCATTGGTATTTTATGTTATTGCAGTTTTTATTTTAGTGTCTGCATTGCTGTCGGTAACTACCACAAAAATATTTCGCTCGGCAATCTGGCTGTTGTTTTCTTTAATAGGTATTGCCGGTTTATACTTTTGGTTGCAGGTTGAATTTTTAGCCGCAGTGCAAATTGTAGTATACGTTGGCGGCATAGTGGTGCTTATTATTTTCTCCTTATTCTTAACCCAGCAATCAGGAACAGAAATGCCGAAGCCATCACTTCGACGAAAAGTATTTTCTGTTATTTCGGTTTTGCTGGGTCTTGGATTCACCTTTAATCTTATTAATAATTACGGTTTTAATAAAACAGTTTCACGGCCATTTATAGTGTCTGTTTCCGATATTGGAATGGCTATGCTAAGCACAACAGAAAATGGATATGTTTTACCTTTTGAGGTGGTAAGTATGTTGCTTCTTGCTAGTATGATTGGTTGTATTGTAATTGCAATGAAGTCGCCCGCAAGTAATACACATGACATTGGGGTGCCCTCTCTTAATGGTGATGACCATTTATATGAACCTGTTTTAAATGTTTCGCCAAAAGAAATTGGGGAGGTATTAAAATGAGTTCAGTACCCTTAACGCACATATTATTTTTAAGCACTGCCTTGTTTTTTATTGGTATGTATGGTTTGTTTACACGACGTAACCTTGTAACCATACTAATGGCTATCGAGCTGATTTTAAATAGTGTGAACATCAATTTTATTGCGTTCAATAAATACTTGTATCCTGAAAAACTGGATGGTATTTTCTTTACAATTTTCATTATTGCCATTGCCGCTGCCGAGGCAGCTGTAGCAATAGCCATAATCATTAATTTGTATAGAAGCCATAATAGCATTGATGTTGAGGATGCGGCTGCATTGAAATTTTAATATTGAGGGTTGAAAGTACTGGTAAAATTTTGGGCACAGGCATTTGTATAAATCCAGTGATTGTTGTAGCCTGACCGACTATTGGCGGTTCACTCACTTGTACTAATAGCACTTAACGCAGCGAATAAAAAAACGGATTTCAAGATGTATTTATAACAGATTATTTTTTTTGATCAGTAATTTTTTGAATAATTGCCATGTCCAGTTTAATTGTATTGCTCATACCACTATTGCCCTTCGCTACATTTCTTTTATTAGGATTGTTTGGTAAAAAGTATTTTAATACTTCGGGTGGTATAATAGGCACGCTTTCTATACTGACATCAACCGTGCTCTCATTCATTACAGCTTATAAATATTTTTTTACAGGTATTCATAATGGTGTTTTTAAACCATTGGTGCCATTAAAAATTACCTGGCTGGAGTTTGCTCCGGGCATATCCATTGATATGGGGGTGCTGTTAGATCCGATCTCGATGATGATGATTGTGGTCGTTACTTTTATATCCTTAATGGTGCACGTTTTTAGCCTTGGGTATATGAAAGGCGATGAAAGGTTCTCCACTTATTTTTCCTTTTTATCGTTGTTCACTTTTTCAATGTTAGGCCTGGTGTTATCGTCAAATATCTTCCAGATTTATATTTTCTGGGAGTTGGTAGGTGTTTCATCCTTTTTATTGATTGGCTATTATTTCTTTAAACCTTCAGCGGTAAAGGCCTCACAAAAAGCATTCATCATTACCCGCTTTGCTGATCTTGGCTTTTTAATTGGTATACTCATACTTGGGTTTCAAACACAAACCCTTGATTTTGGACTTTTAATCGAAAGGTTAACCAATACACAATCAGCGCAATTTTTAAGTATAACTACAACATCTTTCCTGGGAGTTACTTTATTGACGTGGGCATTGTCGCTGGTTTTTATTGGAGGGGCGGGCAAGTCGGCCATGTTTCCCTTGCACATCTGGCTACCCGATGCAATGGAAGGACCCACACCCGTTTCGGCATTAATTCATGCTGCTACCATGGTGGTAGCAGGGGTTTATTTAGTGGCCAGGCTGTTTCCTGTGTATGCATTATCAGCTCCGCACGTATTAGAAGTTATCATGTACATTGGTGCTATTTCGGCTGTGATGGCTGCTGTAATTGCCTGTACCCAAACCGATATTAAACGTGTTCTGGCATTTAGCACCATGTCGCAAATTGGGTATATGATGTTTGCTTTGGGTGTATCCAAATATGGTGGAGAAGATGGACTAGGTTTTGTTGCGTCAATGTTTCATTTATTCACCCACGCTTTTTTTAAATCTTTACTTTTTCTTGGCGCTGGTATGGTTATACACCATATTCACAGTAACGATATGAAAGATATGGGCGGGCTACGAAGAACGATGCCTGTAACACATATCTGTTTTTTAATTGCCTGCCTGGCCATTTCAGGTGTTCCACCTTTTGCTGGTTTTTTTAGCAAGGAGGACATTTTGCTGGCAGCCTACCGAGGCAACATGGTAATTTATGTGACAGGTTTACTTACTGCAGGGCTAACTGCATTTTATATGTTCCGCCTTTATTTTTCAATTTTCTGGCAACATGCAATTATTAATGAAAGTTATCATCATAATAAATTGCACCATCCCGCCGAAGGCTCCTGGACAATGAAATTGCCATTAATAGTATTGGCTATAGGCTCAGTCGTGGTAGGCTGGGTTCCTTTCTCCCAATTTATAACCTCCGATGGGATTCCTTTAAATGCTCACTTTAATCTTGCTTTTTCAATTATTCCTGTGGGGTTTACGATATCTGCAATAATATTTGCGGCCTATTTGTATAAATTCAAAAATGACCGCCCGGCCAAACTTGCCTCAGCTATTGGTAGTTTTTATAGGTTGGCTTATCACAAATTTTATATTGATGAAGCTTATAAT
>JBBSJX010000281.1:0-5719 GCA_038256825.1 Chitinophagales bacterium | reverse complement strand
TTGATCCTGCTTGCCACCGGCTAAACCTAAATCGATGCGTTCAATATCATAGGCATAATGGGCCACATCATACTCGCCTAAAGGCAGGCGTAACATTTCGGCAAAGGCACCAATAATGGCTACAACCAAGGTTGAAGAAGTGCCCAGCCCACTGCCTGCAGGTGCATCAACAAAAGTGGAGAGCCGGAAACCTGTGAGTGGTACACCATAGTCTTTCTGAACCCGGTTGTAAACTCCTTTAAGTAAATCAAGTTTGCCGGTTATGGGTAATTGGTTGCTCCATTCATAACGTTCTTCTTCGTGCCGGTCTAAGGCTTGTATGATGATTGCATCTTCCTCAATAGGTTCAATAGTGGCATAGGCATACAACGAAATACTGGCATTTAATATGGCGCCGCCATACAGGTCGCTATAAGGACTAACATCGGTACCGCCACCTGCCAAACCAATTCGTAAGGGTGCCCTGCTTCTGTAAATCATTGTTGAATAGATTAATGAACCAAATCGTTAATAGCCATCACCAGGTTTTTCCAGCTATACTTCTTTTTTTCGCGGCGAAGATGCGGCAAAAAATGATTTTCACCTAATTGGTACAGTTGCATGATCGCCTCTGCAATGGCCGGTGCTGTAGGTTCGCAAACCAAACCGGATTGTTTGTGCGGAACCAAATCGGGCAGGCCGCCAACATTGGTAACCAACATTGGTTTTTCAAAGTGGTAGGCAAGCGGGGTTACGCCACTTTGAGTAGCGTTGCGGTAAGGTTGAATAACAAAATCTGCTGCACTGAGGTAGTATTTTACTTCGCTGTCGGCAATGAAACTGGTTCTTAAAATCAATAAATCTTGCAGCTGGTATTGATCAATGAGGTCATCGTAAAGTTTTCGGTCTTCATAAAATTCGCCGGCAACCAATAGTTTGGGAATTTGAAGCGATGGATTATTTTCCTGCTGTTTTTTTAAAACATGCATTGCTTCCAGAAGCAGGTCTAAACCTTTGTACTTGCGGATAAACCCAAAAAACAAGATTATTCTTTCATCAAATGGCAGTTGTAAATGTTGCCTTGCCTCATTTTTTGCGAGGGCCTCCCCAAAGTTGTCGTATAATGGATGCACCACTTGTTTTGCAGGCTTACTGGTAAAGGTTCTTAAATCGTTCATTACCTTTTCGCTCATGGTAATAAATACATCTACAGTTTTTAAAAAATACCGGGTAAAAGGTGTATCGCCGGGGCGCTTTTCGTGCGGAATAATATTGTCGGCTATACAAACCACCTTTGTTAAACTATTTTTTTTAGCCCTTCTTAAAATGGTGCCCAAAGCCGGGCCCATAAAAGGCAACCAGTAACGAACCACAATAAGATCGGGCTGGTGTTTTTTTAACTGGTTTCCAACATTGATCCAATTGAGGGGATTGATGGAGTTAATGGCAACTTTAATATTTATATCGGTTGGGGCGGGCTCCGCGGAATATTGTGTAGTACCCGGAAACAAAAAGCCCGGGTACTGAAGGGAAAATGTATAAATAGTTACTTCGTTGCCTTCGTGTATAAATTGCCTGGCAAGCCTTTCGTTAAAGGATGCTAACCCGCCTCGTAGCGGATGTGCCGGACCAATAATAACCACTTTGCTCATAATTTATGGAAGACTTTATTAAATATGTGGGATGCCCAATGAACAAAAAGTACAAGAGTGCGACGCAACGATGTTGGATTAAAGATTTACTGCCGGATCCATAATTCTAACCCAAGCCAGCACCACCTTTTTGCATTTTAATTTAAGCGATTCCTATTTTTTCTTCTATCAGGTAAGAGTTTCGCTCGGATGAATTGCGGGCAACTAATTCGGCAACAAACCCGGCTAAAAATAATTGCATACCCAAAATCATGGCGGTAAGTGCAATAAAAAATGCGGGTTTATTGGTAAGGCCAAAATCGGTGGAAATAAATTTAGCGATGATAAGGTATAAGCTCATGGCCAAACCAATAAAGAAACAAAGGGTGCCATAAAGACCAAAAAAATGCATGGGCCTTTTGCCAAATTTGCTTACAAAAGTGATGGTTGCCAGGTCGAGAAAGCCATTGATAAAACGCTCCCAGCCAAACTTGGTAGTGCCGTACTTACGGGCACGATGCTCAACAACTTTTTCGCCAATTTTTCTAAAGCCTGCCCATTTTGCAATTACCGGAATGTAGCGATGCATTTCGCCATACACTTCAATACTCTTTACAACCTTCTTTTTATAAGCTTTAAGTCCGCAGTTAAAGTCGTGCAGTTTTATACCGCTCGACCTGCTGGTAACACCATTAAAAAATTTGGTGGGGATGGTTTTGGTTAGTGGGTCGAAACGTTTTTTCTTCCAGCCGCTCACCAGGTCGTAACCTTCGTTAATAATCATATTTCGCAGCGCCGGAATTTCGTCGGGAGAATCCTGCATGTCGGCATCCATGGTTATAACCACTTCGCCTTTGGCTGCTTTAAAACCTTCGTTTAAGGCTGCAGATTTTCCGTAGTTACGCCTGAATTTTATGCCTTTAACATTTGTGTTGATTGAGCTAATGGTTTCTACTACCTGCCAGCTATCGTCGGTGCTTCCATCATCAACTAAAATAACTTCATAGCTCAGGTGGTTATCGATGGCTACCCGCTCGATCCATGAACATAATTCGGGCAACGATTCCTCTTCGTTATATAACGGAACTACAATTGATACATCCATTCTTTAAAATTGCGCTGGTTGTTGAAAAGGATCGATAGGCGATTTTTTTGCAACGGCTGCCCCAATTAATGATGCAATGGCGCCAATTACAACATAGGTTACCATGATACCTCCAATAATAAATACCCAAAACATTTTTTTGAACATTTCCTGTTGGGTAGTAATCATGTCATCGGTTGCGCCGGCTTTTTCAGCTTCGGTAGCCGCAGCTTCAAAAATGCGCTGTTTCATTTCGGGCATTACCAATAAAAACAAAACAGTAAATACCAATGTAATGCAGGTGATGATTGCTGTGGTTTTAAAACCATCGGCAAAAACATTTCCGAAAGTTACCTGGTGATTGTTTTGATTACTATAAATAATACACGATGCTATGATGCTGCCAAACAATAGTAAAGTAGAAAGCCATTTATACCAGCTTTGGGTGTCAAAGTCGAGTAATTGACCTGTTACACTCAAAAAAATTAATACAAGACTAATAATAAGCCCTTTAACTATTGGGGTAGTGATTTGATTTTGCATCGAAAAAAGTTTTAATTAATTCAAATATAGTTGCTGCCGGTTTATAATGCCTATTACTTTGCCTTTTAATTGTTTACCAATAAAAGCGCTGTTGTGTGATTTGCTTTTTATATCGGTTTTTGAAAATACAGCAGGCGGTTGTGTACTAAATAAAGTAATATCACAAAAGGCTCCTTCCTGTATAGTTGCCGGGGGTAATTTAAAAATGTTGCGTGCATTGGTGCTTAATAAATCAACCAATTGTTCGGTAGAGAGAGATGGGCAAATGGTATTTAAAACTTTAAAGCAACTCTCCAGGCCAATCATACCAGGTTTAGCATATTCAAATTCGCAAACTTTATTATCCCAATCCTGTGGGCGGTGGTGCGACGCGATACAATCTACCAGGTTATTTTCAACAGCCTTTCGTAAGGCCATCATATCGTTTTTGTTTCTTAAGGGAGGATCTACTTTTAAATCAGTATTATAATCAATAAGATCTTCATCGTTAAAAAATAAATGGTAAGGAGTTACACTACAGGTAACCTGCACACCTGCGGCTTTGGCGTTTGCAATCAGCTCAATACTTTTGGCTGTGGAAACGCCTGTAAAGTGTACTTTGCTATTGGTGTATTTTGCCAGTTCCAGGTCTCGTGCTACCAATAATTCTTCAGCAATTTCCGGAATACCGGGCAGGCCCAGCAGGGTAGAAGTAATGCCTTCATTCATTAAACCAAACTGCCCTATACTTTTATCGATAGGTAGTTGAATCAGCACCCCATCAAATGCTTTTACATATTGCAACGCTTTTAAAAACAGGCCGGAAGTTTGTACCGGGTTTAAACCATCGCTGAAGGCAATGGCGCCACTATTCAGCATGTCGTACATTTCAGCCAGCTCTTTTCCTTCTGCATTCTTGGTAATGGCACCTAAGGGTAGTAAATTAACCGGAAGCGTTTTCGACTTTTGAACAATATATTCAACCTGTGTTTTGCTGTACACTACCGGTAAGGTATTAGGAAGTGTAAATACATTGGTATAACCACCTGCTGCCGCCGCATTGGTCCCGCTTTCAAGGGTTTCTTTATATTCAAAGCCGGGGTCGCAAAAGTGTGAAAAAATGTCGACCCAGCCAGGCGAAGCCTGCATACTTTCTGTTTCTATAATCCTTGCTTCGTGATCACTAACAGCATCCGCTATTTTAATAATAATACCGTTTTCAATTAAAATATCTTTTTGCCGGCCGTTAAGAGGAGCGTTTTTATCCGCAATAATTACCTGCTTCAGTAAAAGCTTCATGTAGGGGTAATAAATTTTGGTGCAATATACCCGATTTTTATAAAAAGCCTTTACATTTGCCACCGTTCAAACTTAAGTTTGTACCGGTTTCGGGATGTAGCGCAGTCCGGTAGCGTACTAGCATGGGGTGCTAGGGGTCGCTGGTTCGAATCCAGTCATCCCGACAAAAAAATCACTTTTATCAAATTCAAACCTGTAAAATTAAAACGTTACAGGTTTTTTTGTTTCCGGCAGCTAAGCTTCAGAAAGCTTTTCTTGCTGCCTGACCGACTACCGGCAGTTC
The DNA here is from genome assembly GCA_038256825.1 of Chitinophagales bacterium. Lineage (GTDB taxonomy): Bacteria > Bacteroidota > Bacteroidia > Chitinophagales > Chitinophagaceae > Segetibacter. The sequence goes on along the minus strand of JBBSJX010000281.1, from coordinate 921 downwards.
ACACACTTGTACATTTAATCTTGATGCAGCAATATTTACAAGGGTTTTATCGTATTAATATGTGAATCAATATAGAAATATTATTCTATCGTATTTCAATAAAACATATTAGATAAATCCATTTTAAGGCGGGTATTTTGCGCAAAATTAATAGGAGGTGTTTTATTGATTTTTTTAATAACCCATAATTGTTATAATAATTGCCGGACTTGCAGGCAATTGAAGATGAAAGTGTATGAGACCGTTAATTTTAATAGTGCTGTTTTGTTTGGGCCTCAGCTCATATTCCCAGTCAATCCGCGTAAATGTTATGGCGGGTTTTTCCAATTATTATGGTGACCTGCAAAAAAGAAAAATTACACTCCAACAGGCTAATGCTGTATATGGGATAGGTGGCACCCTGGAAGTTACCAGCAAACTTTTATTGAGGGGAGATTACAGTTTTGCGAAAATTGGCGCCGACGACAAATTCAACCCAATTTCTGGTTTCAGGTCACGTAACCTAAATTTTAAATCACTTATAAAGGAAGGCACCCTACTGGCAGAATACAATTTTCTAAATATTTATGAAAATAAATTTACACCTTATGTTTTTGCTGGCATAGGTGTGTTTAAGTTTAGTCCTTATACGGTTGATTCAGCATATGGTAAACAATACCTGATTGGTTTAGGAACTGAGGGGCAGGGTTTACCACAGTACCCGGACCGAAAATTTTATAAAACGATTCAATTAAATATACCTGTTGGTGGGGGCTTTAAATATGCAATATCCGACGATATACAAATTGGGCTGGAGTATGGATTAAGGGTAACTGCAACTGATTATTTAGACGATGTAAGTACAACTTATGTTGACCAAAACGTTCTTTTAAATGCCCGTGGTCCTGTAGCTGTTTCATTAGCTTTCAGGGGCGATGAATT
>JBBSJX010000280.1:0-5721 GCA_038256825.1 Chitinophagales bacterium | reverse complement strand
GATTTAAAACGATGTAATATAAAATGGATCAAAAACACCGGACCAACTACACCTGTAGTAAACATCAACTTCATAAAAAAAGGAGCCCATTACGAAGCCACCATTTATGTAAAAACGGGGCTCAACACTACTGCCCTGAATGATGAAAAATTAATTTTTACAAAAGAAGATGGTGTTGGCCAGGAACTTGCCCTGAAGATATTTGGGAAGGGAGGCAGTATTGTTTTTGAAAATGAGCCTTAAGTAATTTATAGTTTATGCATTGATTATTCCTTAATTGAATAATTTGAAGGAGAGCATTCCAGTAATTCAACATTTCAATCGAAACATTCATCAGGAAGTTATTGGCAAACATAATGGTCCTTATATCAGTAAGCATAAGCTGCATGTAATTACTATAGTACAAGAGTGCGACGCAACAATGCTTAATAGATGCAGGAAGCTGGTTCCCCAAAAGAAAAATTAAAACAACTGATTTTTTGAAATATAGTAGTACGCTATTGCAGCTACACCTATTATACCCAAAATAATTGCAGCAATCCACCAACGATATTTTTTACGAGGGTGCTCATTGGCACTTTTTATTGATATGGCTGTAGGGCCTTGTGGTATGCGTAACCGTTCAGCATTTTCAGCAGGAGCAAAACTTTCAAGGCTTACATCGGGGAAATAGTTTTGTATCATGGGCACGGGTTCAAAACTCAGCGTGTTATTGCTATCTTTTGATATTATACCCATACCTGGTAACTGCAGGCTATTCTGGGTATTTACCAGGTTGCTGAGTTTAAACGAAAAATCATGAAACTGCCTGATGGCTTCTCCCTTTCCGGTTTGCAGTTCGGTTGTTATAAAATCAAAAAAGCTTTTATCGGCCGATGCATTTGTGTTGTTAAACTGAACAATTGATACTGGGGCATGAATAACATTGCTGGTATAATTTAACCGGGAAGGTAATTGTACAATAATAAATTGTCCGATACCAGGAATATGGAGTTGTTTTTTTAAAATGAGGTATTTAAATAAAATATGAAACATATTATTTTCCGGTTTGGGAGAACGAATATACAATTCCTCCTAAAACATTAAACCCTAATACCTGGTATTGGTTCCAACGCTCGTAACGATTGTTTAAAACATTATTGAATTGTAGCCATACATTTAATTTGGGTATTACGGTAAATTCAAAACCGGTATTAAGATCGAATGCTGGTTTTGACTTTTGACTAAAGCCGGATTTATTGCGGTACCGTGCACCATCCCAGGCAAAAATATCTGCTTTAAACTGGAGGTCTTTAAGCACTTTCCAGCGTAAGGAACCATTCACTTCGAGCGGTAGTAAACCCCAGGCTTTTTCATTTATTTCTAAACCTGTGTATTGGCTGATAGTGGTACCTGCCAGTAAGGAGAATTTTTCCTGCACCGTATAACCTACTTCGCCATGTAAGCGCAATGCTTTTAATTTTGGCTCGTACAATGTTACAAAAGTTTTGCCGTCAATATTATCGTTTGTAAGTAAAGCTGCATTATTAAAGTTGAGGTACGATACTTTTGCATTATACGTTAAATGACTGCCTGCCGAACCTTTAAATCCTGCATATTGTTCTTTGATTTTGGTGTTCAGCAGGTTTTCAGGTTGCGAAATCCAGGGGTTTAACGAAGCCAAAGAATGATAGGTGTTCTTTTGGAAATACCCTATCCAACCACCCTGTAAAACAAAACGTTCGTCGGCCATTTTAACCAATACATTAAAGTTGGGCAACAGGTTAAATTGTGAATTATCCCACGAAGGAGTAAAACCTCCACTTAAACTAAAATTGGGAGCGTTATAATTTAATGAAGGCGTTATGTAAAAGAGGTTGTTTTTTATTTTATCGCCGTTAAACCTTTTAAATGTGGTGATATCTGCTGTAACACCCAGGTCCAGGCGGAACACCTCCCCAATTGTTTTACTTAAAGGTGCATTTAAAACCAAATTGGTTTCTTTGCCCTTATTATTATCCTGGAACAACTTTACTTCTAACGATGGATTATAACTAATGCCATATTCGTTTACAGCTTTGTTGCGTATACCTGTAGAGGCATCAAATGTTGTAAAGCTGTTTCGTAACTGGTCTTTTGTAAACACCAGAGTTTCGGGCTGGTAACCATATTGATAAGTGGTTAATTTATCGAAGCCAGCTTTACCCCTGATTTCGTTATTGCTTCCCGGGCTGGTAAACGTTCCCAATACATCAGCATTGGAATGACTGTATTGCTGAAAAGGTAATTTTCCTTTTTGAGATATGTGTTTGGTGTGAATACTAACCATTGAATTTTCTCCATCGCCAAAGCTTAAACCTGCCTGTAAAAACGGAGTACGAAAATTTCCAAAGCCCACTTTTACAAAATTTTGATTTTCCCAGGTATAACCAGTATCAATTGATAAAGCCAATGGCTTTAAAGTAGCAGGCTGGTACGAAAAGAAAAGGTTTTGTGCTGGCACGTTATAATTAAGGCGTGGCCGGGTAGTATCAACCGGTGGTGTAGTGGCACTGAAATTAATTTTTGATGCCGGCCTTACCGATGGTTTGTAAGCCGATGTAATAATTACAGTTCGTGTAGAATCGGCGTTTTTTTGAGCATGCAAGGATGCTATAGTAAGAAAAGATATAAATATTAAAACGATTGATTTCATGTGAAGATTTTGAGTGGGATTAGTTGGTTACTTTACTTTCTTTATTCTTTTCATCTACTAAGGCATCCAGTTTTACCTGTGCATCTTCTCTTAATTCTTCGATGGTTGAATTTTTTGCAACACTTTTAAAAGTGGCTTCGGCGTTAAAATAATCCTTTTGCTTCCAGTAAATATCGCCCAATAAAATATAAGCTTTGGTTGTCCAGTACTCATACGATCCAGCTTTATTAATCACTTCAAATGCCGCCTTCTCTGCATCAGCAAATTTGTTTTGCTGGTATAAAATTGCCGCTAATTGGTAGCGGGCTTCAGCACCAAATTCCGACTTTCCCAAGTTAACTACAGTACGATAATTTGAATTGGCCATATCCAGTTGGTTATTACGCTGGTAGTTTTTTGCCACTACCATATAAGCCATCATCCTGTCGTCGGTGGCTATACCTTTTTGGGCAAGTAGCTCCTCTGCATTGGGCACCGCTTCCTTCCATTTATTTAAACGGTATTGTGCACGTAGTAATCCACGCATACTTTCCAAACGGTTATCGGCGGTTGTTGCCAGGGTTTTAAGCTGGGTAAAATATTGTTCGGATTTTGCATAATCTTTTAGTTCAAAAAAGGTGATCCGTGCAGCCTGCAGCACACTTTTTTCAGCGAACTTATTGGGAGCCCTCGATGCAATAAAATCATAGCCGATCATAGCATTGGGAAAATCTTTCTGGCCGTTATAAATTTCTGCTGCATTATAACTTGCCTCCATTGCATAACGGCCATTTGGAAACTTATCAAGATAAATCCTGAAACCATTTAAAGCCCTTGTTTTATCGTTGTTCTCTAAGCTTATATTTGCTGACGTGTAGGTTAATGAATCTTCTTCGCTATAGCTAATGGTTTTACCACTGGAGCGCATAAAGTTTACAAACTCCGAAGGCTGCTGATTTTTTATAAAAATGTTGCGTATGTATTCAACAGCGGCGTCACTTTCAGTAGAATTTGGATAAGTACTTACCAGTGTTTTAAAATTGGATAAGGCATCTGTATTATTATCCAGGTTAAAATAGGCTACGCCTAATTTTAAATAGGCTTGTGGATGTAACGATGCAGCTTTTTTATTCCTCAATAATTTATTGAGCGGATCAATAGCTTCTCTAAAATTTTCTTCGCCCAGGTAGGTATTGGCAATTTCAAGATTGGCTTCGGGTATTAATGTTGAATTTGGATAGCGTTGCTCCAATTGTTGAAGTTGCCTTACTTTTTCGTTTAATCTGTTACCTGCACCATAAATAATTGCTTTTTGATATGATGCATAATCGGCTGAGGCGAGATTATTTGCGATTACCGCATCATACATTTCCTGTGCCTGCTTATAATTACGGTTCATAAAATAACTATCCGCACTACGTACATAAGCATCCTGTTCAACAGGTGTAGAAGATGAATTTAAATTACGGCTAACCTGTTCAAATAAAGTAAGTGCCTGCCTGTAGTTTTCCTTGGTAAAATAGGCATGGCCTAAATTATATTTTGCATTGGTTACGTTTATTTCTCCCTGTGTCATGGGATTATTTACGTACTTGTTAAAATAATCAATCGCCTGGTCGGTATTGCTATTCCGGTAAGCTATTTCGCCTTTAAGAAAATAAGCATAAGGTAATTGGGCGTTGTTGTAGGGATCGGCAATTACCTTATCTAAAAAATCATTTGCCTGGGCAAGTTGCTGATCGTTTAATAATTCAACCGCCCGTCCATATAGCATACGCGGATAAACTTTTTTTACAATTTCACTTTTTGCTCCCAGGCTTTCATACAAAGCCAATGCATCTTTATAATTATTGGTATTGGCTAAAACATTTACAAGCAACTCTTTCGCTTCGGTTGTATAAACTGAATTGGGATAGGTTTTAAGAAAACCTTGCAACTCACTCAAAGCAACATCCTGGTAACCTAACTCAAACGATAACTTTGCATAATTAAAAACAGAAATTTCTCTTTGCTTAGGATTACTGCTATTACTTGCGCAAAATAAAAACGCACTTCTTGCATTGGCTTTCTGGTTGGTTTTTAAGTAAGAGTCTGCAAGCAAATACATACTGTTTTGCGCCAGCGAATCATCTTTACCTCCAAGGTCTTTAAATGCGGGAATAGCTTTAGCAAGCTGATTGGTTTCGTAATAAGTGTAAGCCAGTTCGTACAAATCTTCTCTCCTAACCTTATCTGCATTTTTTACATACTCTTCTAAATACGGTAAGGCTTTCGTATAGTTTTTCTTTTCAAAATAGGCATGGCCAATTAGTTGCTTTAATTGTAAATCGTAATACTGCCCCCCACTTAGCAACTTTTCCTCGCCATAAGCAATGGCTTTATCCTTATCGCCATTGAAGTATAAAATCTCGGTAATATAGTAAGGAACAATTTTTTGATACGTTGGTTGGTTTTCTACTTTCCTGAACGACTCTAATGCCAGGTTGTAATTTTTTTCGTAAAACGATATAAAGCCAAAATAATAATTTGCATCCAGGTAGTTAGGATCGTTTGGCATTTGCCTTATTGAATTAAATAAAGGCTTTGCAAGATCAAACTGTTGCATAGTAAAATAGCTATAACCCTGGTGAAACTTCATCTCAGCAATTTCACTGTTGCTTAAGTTAGCAATATTCGATTGTTCATAATAAGCCAACGCCTCTTTAAATTCCTGCTTACGATAATAATATTCGCCCAAATGATAATTGAGCATTTGTATACGCGGCGTATTGTGTTCAACATTTATAAATTCCTTTGCTGCAATTTCTGCTGTTGATTCGTTAAGCTTAAGTCCACAAACCAATGAATAATATTTTGCTTCAAGCTGGGTGCTAATAGGAAGTTTGCTGGTAGCATCATTTTGTTGCGAAATGTTTTTGAATAATGGAAAGGCCAAACTATACTGTTCTTTCTGGTAAAGTTCCTTCGCAAGTTTAAAGTCTGAATCAGGATCAATATTAGCCAGTGTGGCCTGGGCAAAAGGTTGAAAATGCAGGGCTACTACAAGTGCCGAAAAAATCAAACCTTTC
>JBBSJX010000279.1:0-5751 GCA_038256825.1 Chitinophagales bacterium | reverse complement strand
TACGCACAAATTGGATCAAAAGAAGCCAATGCTATTTATGCTAAAAACAATATTACTGCAGGAATTGCTCCCGAAAACAACCTGGTAATAGGTGATGCCATGAAAAAAATGGGCTCACTGCCTTTAATGCATCAGCCAGGCGAAAAATTTACTTATGGGCTTAATTCTGATTTGCTGGGCTATTTAATTGAAGTTGTTTCAGGTAAAAAACTGGATGCGTTTTTCAGAACCCGGATATTTGAACCATTGGGTATGAATGATACTTATTTCAATCTTCCCACATCTAAGGCAAATCGTTTATCTACTTTAAGTATGGAAGATTCTATCGGGCTACATCCCATGGATGATCAGTTTAGGTACAATGGCGCAAGTTTAAAACCCAACTACCCTGCGCAACCCGGAACATACTTTTCTGGTGGGGCAGGATTAACATCCACTATAACAGATTATGCAAAATTTTTGCAGATGCTTTTAAATGGTGGAACCTTAAATGGAAAAAGAATATTAGCCCCCAACACAGTAAAAATGATGACGACCAACCAAATCCGCGACCTGGATCTGGGTAACGAGAAATTTGGCCTTGGATTTAGTATTGCTACCGAAAAATCTGCAGCTCAACTGCCCATATCAGTTGGTACGTTTGGTTGGGGTGGCGCTTTTGGAACTACTTACTGGGTTGATCCTAAAGAAAAAATTATTGCACAATTCTACACGCAAATCTGGGGAAAAAGACATAGTATAGAAAACAATTTCAAGGTATTGGTTTACCAGGCTATGGTTAAGTAAGTGTAAAATACTTCATACTTTAACATTTTATGATTTAACCGAGCACTCGGTTTGCAGTCATACAAAAAATGCTATTTATGAAGAAATTAATTGTAATAATCACCTTGTTTTTTGCTTTTTCAGTATCAACGAATGCGCAAACGAATTCAAAGGAAAAGCCATTTAAATCTGAAAAACAGGAAAATAATGAAGCCAACCAATTAAAACGATCAATTGAGGAAAACCAATTACAAAAGGCTCCTGTTTCATTGGGAGTTAGCTCTAAAACAGATAACCTGTCAAAAAAGTCTAAATGCACAAAGAAGAAAAAGTGTTGTAAGAATAGTTAGAAAAACACCCATAACAAAAAAAGTCGCGGCAATTGTACCGCGACTTTTTTGTTTGATAAAACAATTATTTCTCTTTAAACATCCCTGAAAATTGACCTTCTTCTAATTTACGATTGAGCGGCTCCAATTGCCTTTGTATGTTCATTTGCCTGTTTACGCTATTAATACTTTGAGTGCTGGCATTACGAAAATTTCCATAAGTAATATAATTTAAAGCATTGGCTAATGAAGGTTCTGTTTTGTCACCCCAATTTTTTGTAACTCCATCGGGAGCTGTTTTATCAGGAATAAATCCGTTATAAAAATCTGCATTACCGGCGCTATTAACTGTTTTAAAACTAATTGGATATACAGCCAGGTTGCCAATATCAATAGGAAAAAAACCAACTGGCTTACCATATGTGGTATCACCAATAAGCTTTACTTCCATATAAGGTTTCAGATTATTTATGATCAACTCACTTGCCGAGGCTGATGATTTGGTAACAATAAAAAATACGCGGTTTAAATTAAGTGAGCCCGTTGTTCCAAACTTTTGAGTATTGTTTGCTTCTGCAAAAGATGTATTACCAAAACCAGCTTTCTTTTTAAGAAGCGGAAAATTGCCTTCCTGTAATCTTTTATTAAACACATATTTATACATCACCTTATTGCTTGCCGAGGCAGGAGCAATATAATTAGCCAATGTATTTTGGGTTTCAGTTGAACCTCCGGGATTGTATCTTAAATCAACCACCAGCTCATTAATACCATCCGATTTAAACGTATTAAAAGCATCCTTTAATTCATTACGGGAAGGCTCACCAAAAAACTGGTTAAAAACCAGGTAACCCACTTTTCTTCCTCCTGCCTCAATAACACTTTTATGCAATACTGAATTAGATATAAAAGCTGATTTATTTAAATTAGCCGAAGTGGTTGTACCATCAGGCTTTACAAATTCGAATGAAGCATTATTTCCTGTACCAAAAAAAGTTTCGTTTAATACACCAATCCCAGCCTGATTGTATCCTATAGGCGATCCGTTTATTTTATTAATATACCATCCTCTTTGAACACCTGCTAAACCGGTTGTGGATTTATCGTAAACATAACTTACATACCAATGAACAGAATCAATGGGTTCTACCACATCAATGGAGGCAGCCTTTACAAAAAAACCATAATCTACATGCTGGCCTGTTTGTAAACCTTCAGAGGTTTCACGGCTGGTAACAAAACTAAAACGGTCGAGCGGTTGAAATTTTTTGAAAGCATTTAAAACACCTGAAGCACTTGCCTGGTCTGTTGATCCAGAATACTGCCTTGGATTAAATTGCTCATACCCCGGTACGAGGTCGTCCCACAAGTACGTTTCCTTTGAATACAGGTAAATGGAATCTTTTAATAAGTCTAAGGTTGAAGAAGGAGGCTGTTGCGATGTTGGAGGTGTTGCTACCTGGTCAAGTTCCTTTTTGCAGGAAGCAAAAAATACAATAATTCCCAGAGCGACACTAAAAAATAATTTTTTCATGTATTTAAATATGTGTATGCAATTAACGGTTTTTAAAAGATGTTCAGATTTAAATAGAAGTCAATATTCAACACATTTTTCAATTTTAAAGGTTTGTTACCATTACCCTAACAAATCCTTATTTGATACAGAAATTGCTGTTAAATTGTTCAACACCGGACTCCCATTTTTTAAAGCAACTTGTAAAAAAGTTCTCAAAAATAATTTGTTGTAATAGTTGGCTAATTTTACTTTTAAAACTTACTGCATGCAATTAAATTCCTATATAGATCACACCCTTTTAAAACCCACAACCTTAATTGCTGATATCGAAAAATTATGTAGTGAAGCAATTGAATATGGTTTTGCGGCGGTTTGTGTTCCTCCCCCGTTTGTTAAAAAAGCTAAATCGTTATTAGTTGGCGCCCAAGTTAAAACCGCAACGGTTATAGGTTTCCCTTTTGGTTATAGTGCTGTGGAGGCAAAACTGGCAGAAATATTGCTAAGCATTGTGGACGGAGCTGATGAACTGGATGTGGTGATTAATTTTATGGCCATCAAAAACAACGACTGGAATTATGTTGCCAACGAAATCAATAACATTATGCAGGTAATCAGTGCCCACAAAAAAGTAATAAAAGTGATTATTGAAAGTGGTGTGTTAACTGATGATGAAATTATAAAGTGTTGCACTTTGTTTGGAGCTGCCGGCATAGATTATCTTAAAACATCCACAGGGTATGCTGAAAAAGGCGCTTCGGTTGAAACGGTGGCACTAATGCGCAAACATTTACCGGCACACATTCAAATTAAAGCATCGGGTGGAATACGTGATTATGATTTTGCGTTACAGCTTGTAGAGGCAGGTGCCACCAGGTTGGGTTGTAGTGCAAGTGTTGCCATTGTACAACACCAGGCTACCATAAACAAAAATTATTAAATTATTCAGATGGATGACTAATGACGTTTGCTGATTTATAATTTGTGGTACAAGTGTGCGACGCAACGATGAAGCCATGAAAAACATAAGCCTGGTACATAAAAACAGATCAATAATAAAACGGTTCCTAAATACCATAAACCTAAAATAAAGATGAAACTAGTTTTACTTTTTATATTTTTTGCTGTTGGCTATAGCAGTTTTGCGCAGCAGGATCTTGTAATGGATTCAATAGGCTCTATTAAAATTAAAAGAGACCCGCGCATTGAATTATTATCGGCAAAGCAATCCGAGATAAACCGACGTGCCGCAATGATGAATATTACAAGAGCGAGGGGTTTTCGCATACAGGTTGTAAATACTCAAAACCGCGACGAAGCCAATAGTGTAAAGGCTGAAATGCTGCGCAGGTTTCCCGAACATAAAACGTACCTGCTTTATAAAGCGCCTAATTTCAGAGTACGGGTGGGCAACTTTTTAACCCAAAAAGATGCTGAAGCTACACGTAAAATGATTATGTCACTCTACACCGGAAAAGGTATTTATTTAATCAGCGATATGATTGAATACAGGCCTTTGGAGGATGAAGATTTTTCGGGAATGGAATAAAGCCCTTTTCTTTGCATACATTGTTTTATTATGCTTAAAGAAAAAATTCAGGGCCTGGCAAGGCAATACCACGAAGAGTTTATTGAAGTACGCCGCCACCTGCACGCCCATCCCGAATTGAGTTACCAGGAATATGAAACTTCTGCATTTATTCAGCAAAAATTAACCGAGTGGGGTATCGCTTTTAAAACGATGGCACAAACAGGTGTGGTAGGTATAATTAATGGTATAAATCCCACAAGTAAAGTTGTTGCGCTTCGAGGCGATATGGATGCCTTACCTATTCTTGAAGAAAACGATGTTCCCTATAAGTCAGTAAACGAAGGCATAATGCATGCCTGCGGTCACGATGTTCATACCACCTGCCTGCTAGGTGCAGCTAAAATTTTAAACGAAACAAAAAATGATTGGCAGGGAACCGTAAAACTGATTTTTCAACCAGGCGAAGAAAGAAACCCCGGCGGGGCCAGTATTATGATAAAAGAAGGAGTGCTGGAAAACCCCCGCCCTAAAGCCATTTTTGGATTGCACGTTCATCCCAATTTACCCGCTGGCAAATTAAGTTTTAGAAAGGGCCGTGTTATGGCAAGCGCCGACGAAATTTTTATTACCATCAAAAGCAAAGGTGGCCATGCTGCAGCTCCGCACCTTACTGCCGATACCATTTTAATAGCCGCTAATTTAATAGTAAGTCTTCAGCAAATTATCAGTAGAAACAACGACCCCTTATCACCATCGGTATTATCTATTTGCACTATCAATGGCGGCTTTACTACTAACGTTATTCCCAGCGAAGTTAAGTTGATGGGCACCTTTAGGGCTATGAACGAAGCCTGGCGCACCAAAGCCCACGAACTCATAAAAAAACAAACGGTCGAACTGGTGCAGGCAATGGGCGCCGAAGCAGAAATATTAATTGATTTGGGTTATCCCTTTGTTGACAACGATGCTGATGTAACAGAAGCCGCATGGCGACAAGCCGAGGATTATTTAGGTAAAGAAAATATTGAAGAAACAGAAGTGCGCATGGGCGCCGAAGACTTTGGTTATTACACCCACGTAGTACCGGGATGTTTTTACAGGCTTGGGGTTGGCAACAAGGAAAAAGGCATTGTAAATAATGTGCATACCCCCAAATTTAATGTTGATGAAAGTGCTATTGAGGTGGGCATGGGAATGATGGCATACCTGGGAGCAACTACATCATAGTATTTTTTTATTTTGGTGCCGGCATTTGTCAGCTATTTAGCAGCCGTTGCGTCGCACACTTGTACAGTTAGATACATAGCAGCCAGAACAATATTTTAATTAAAAACAATTAGGGACCTTACTAAAATTTTACTCTGATGCAGGTATAGCAGCATCGTTGTAAATGGGAGCTTTGTAAACCCATCGGATACCAATAAACGATATGACCAGGGTTATGAGGTAAAACAAAACACTTATAAAAATGGACTGGTTTGTATCCAGCAAAAACTGTTGGCTGCCCCATAAAAAAACCACTTCCCTTGCGCCAAGTCCACCAATAGTAAAGGGCAAAATTGCAACAATGGACGATAGAAGGAAAAGCAATACAAATTGATTATGATGTTCCG
>JBBSJX010000278.1:0-5758 GCA_038256825.1 Chitinophagales bacterium | reverse complement strand
TTCAATCTCTTCACCTTTTTGCAAATTTTTTAAAACAACCAATACATTATCGCCCGGGTGTATTTTTAAATAATACTTTGAAGAAACTTTTTCCACAGTGTCCATTATTAAAAGTCGTTTAAATTAAAAATCTGGTTCATTAATACCCATTTTTCATCTGGCTTTGAACCATCAATTGGTTGTTGGTATTGCCACATTAGTTTTTCCCATACCTGCACCTTTTCGTTTTCCAGGTCCATTTTGTCTTTCTTATCAAAACTAAACTCATCTGTTGTTTCCATTATCATAAACAACCTATTTTGAAACCTGAACAAATCCATAACAGTGATACCTGCCGCCCTTATAGATTCAATTATTTCAGGAGCGACCTTTTTATGATGTTCCTCGTATTCGGCAATTAATTGAGGATCGTTTTTAAGATCCAAAGCAAAACAATATCGTTTCATTTATGACCTGGTTTTATACCCATGAACAGAGAATAACAATACAAATACAAAACATACCATTGGAACTATATAAGAAAAGGAAGTGGTATATGTTTCGGCTAAGTAACCCATAATATAAGGTACTAATGCACCGCCTACTATCGACATAATTATTACCGATGCACCTTGCTTGGTATAAACCCCCAGGTTTTTTACACCCAATGCAAATATGGTGGGAAACATAATTGACATAAAGAAGAATATAGTCATTAAGGAATATACACCGATGATACCCGGTACAAAAACAACTACAAACGACAAGGCGATTGACAGCACTGCGTATAATGCCAATAATTTATTTGGTGCTATAATCCTCATTAATGCGGTACCGGCAAAACGGCCAATAGTAAATAATATTAAACTACCCGATAGCAAGTATGCGGCTTTTTCGTTGTTAATACCAACATTTTTTTCGGTGCAATAATTTATAAAGAGCGCTGCAATACCCACCTGTGCGGCCACATAAAAAAATTGCGCAATTACAGCCCAAACAAAATGATTATGCTGAAATAATTTTTTACCGGCATGCCCGCTGGTATCCACTACCAGCTCTTCTTCTTTTACCTCGGGCATAGATGTTTTTACGAACAACATAGCTACAAGAAGAACAATAACAGCAATAGCTATGTAAACAAATTTTACCGAATCCAACTCATTAGACTGGTTTGTTTGAGCGCCAAAAAACAATGCTCCACCTATAATAGGACCAAGAAAAGAACCCACCCCATTAAAGCTTTGGGCAAGGTTTAAGCGAAATTCAGAAGTATTGGGATTGCCCAAAACAGTTATATACGGATTGGCAGCAGTTTCGAGAAAAGTAAGACCACTTGCCAAAACGAATAGTGCTAACAGAAATAAATTGAAACTGGCATTTTCGGCGGCTGGATAAAATAATAAAGCGCCGCTAGCATATAACAGCAGACCAGTTATAATTCCTTTCTTGTATCCTACTTTGGTCATTAACATACCGGCAGGATAGGCGATTAAAAAATAGGCTCCAAAGTAAGCTGCCTGCAGCAAAGTGGAGCGCTGTTTTGTTATGTTGAGGGTTTCCTGGAAATGTTTATTTAAAACATCTAAGAGGCCATAAGCCAGGCCCCATAAAAAGAATAATGAAGTAACCAGGATTAAGGGGAAGAGGTAACTTTTTGATTTTTTAAATACAAATGATGACGAGGATGGTGCAAGCATTTTATATTAATCGTTTAAAAGATAAAATTGAAAATAACCATCCAATTGCTAAACCCGGTATCATAACAATCAAGGCAAGTTAAACAAGCCAGGATGGTGAATAGCATTGTATATTATCTGGTTAATAAATTATTTTGTCAATAGTATTTATTACTGTTTCGAAAGTTAAAACCTGATTTCCTTGCCAGCAAATACAATTTATTTACAGTTTTGCCTTTGATTGAAAATTCAACACAATTTCACTTTGCTGCTTAAAAATATTTAGTACAAGTGAGTGAACCGCCGCCAGTCGGTCAGGCAACAACCGGGGCTCCATTTTGCCCCACTGCTTACATCCAAAAAATTTCCTAAACTATAGCTTTAATTATTAAAAATTTTCAACTTCAACCGGAAAATGCTCATCTATCCGAATGGGCTTTTTTTCAACTACTACTTTATACACTTCCATATCAATGGCGTTTTCACTTTTGGCGATAATGACTGTGGCTATGGTATTACCTATAAAATTAATGATGGCCCTTCCTTCGCTCATGAAACGATCCACCCCAATAAGTAAAGCCAAACCCTCTAACGGGATTACTTTTAATGCCGTTAATGTTGAAGCCAATACTATAAAACCACTACCCGAAACACCTGCTGCACCTTTACTGGTTAATAGTAATACGCCAATGATGGTCAGTTCCTGGCCAATTGTAAGATCGATATTAAAAACCTGGGCAAGAAAGATGACACTCATGCTTAAATAAATGGTGGTACCATCCAGGTTAAAACTATACCCGGTGGGGATTACAAGGCCTACCACTTCCTTTTCGCAGCCGGCGGCCACCAACTTTTGCATTACCGATGGAAGCACTGCTTCACTGCTACTTGCTCCAAGTACAATCAATATTTCTTCCTTTATGTATCCTAACAATTTCCACAAACTGAATTTGTAATAGTAACAGATGAGGTTTAGCACTACAAAAATGAAAAGAATACCTGTTATGTAAAAAGTGAGTAACAACTTACTAAGCACAGCAAGGGTTCCAAAACCAAACTGGCCAATGGTGTAAGCCATTCCACCAAAAGCACCCAGCGGACTTAGCTTCATAATAATTTTAAGAATGTTGAATAAAACCTTATTAATTTTTTCGAAACTCAAGAGTACACTTTGACCTGCGGCACCCATTTGTTTTAAACCAATGGCAAATAAAATACTAAAGAAAAGTACCTGTAATATATCGCCTTTTGCAAATGAATCAACAATGTTGGAAGGAACTATATGAGCAAAAAATTCGCCCCAGTTTAAAGCCTTTCCCTGGGTGGCAAATTCGGTTACTTTACTATCAACTGTTCCTGTAAAGTTTACACCGGAGCCGGGTTTTACCAGGTTGGCAACCAACAACCCAATGATGAGTGCCAGGGTTGTTACCACTTCAAAATAGATGAGCGCTTTTCCTCCCACACGGCCTACTTTTCGCATTTCGCCGGCACCGGCAACCCCTGAAACGATAGTGAAAAATATGACCGGTGCAATGACCATACGGATCATATTTATAAAGGTTTCGCTGATTAATTTTCCTTTTGGCGCAAAGGAAGGAAACAACCAACCAACCAAAACTCCCAGAACAATACCAATAATAACCTGGACGTACAATACCCTTAGATACTTCATTAATTTTTTTGCTTAATATTTTACACTTGAAAACTACGTACAATTTTTATAAACTAAGTAGCGGTTGACAACATTACAGAAGTATTTTTAAAGGCGTTGCAAGCTTACGGTTTTATCACCTGGTGGAAGAGTTTAATTAAACTTTTCTTGCGGCCTAACCGACTTCTGGCGGTTCGCACACTTGTACTTTATATCATTGTTTAATCGGCACATATTATAAAACCAATTTACAAAATGGCAGAAGGCAATAAAAAAAATCCCCGATAGCAAATGCTACCAGGGATTAAAATGGGAAACAAACAAAATATGACTTTATAAAAATTACCTGATTTACCGTTGAACCATCACTTTAGATGTGGTAGTTCCTTTATCGCTAACGGTTTTAATATAATATAAACCAGGTGCACGGCCTGTTAAATTAAAATCGGCAGAGCTACCCTCGTTTAAGTTAACCAGTCTTTTTTGTACCAATGTTCCTTTACCATCAAAAACCGATACTTCAGCTCGTGAGCTGGCAAAATTGCTTAATTGCACTTTAAATATTCCTTTACTTGGGTTTGGAAAAGTTGCTACTTTCCCAGTTTTATTCATCTGGCTCAGGTCGTCAGTTAATACACCTTTTGATGAGCTGGTGGTGGATCTGGGACAATTCTGCTCAACAGTTCTTTCAACTACATCTGATTCGCAACCTGATGCTGCTTTTAATCTTAAATGATAAGTACCTGGTGCAAGGTTCACGAAAGTGTAACCACCATCTGGCCCGGCAACATAAGTAGTACCGCCATCAATTGAATACATAAATGGAGCACCACCGCTGGTAGGTATAATGGATATGTTACCATCATTATTACCACACGTCGCATCCAAAACAATGGTTCCATTATTAATGAAAGTAGGTAAAGCGCCATACTGCTGCACGATGGTTTTAGTAACAATTTCAGATTCCATTCCATTAGCATCTTTTAACCTTAAATCATACGATCCAACGCTCAGGTTGGTAAAGGTGAAACCGGCCGCAGGGCCAGGTACATAAGTTGCACCACCGTCTTTTGAATACATAAATGGAGGAACACCGCTTTGTGGAATAATAGTAAGATTTCCATCATTACCAAAACATGAGGCATTCAGTACAATGGTTCCGTCATTTAAAAATGTAGGAGCTGCCATTACCATTAATTGGGCCCTGATTTCTCCACCTGGAAAGCCGGATGTATGGATATTAGAATACCATAATCCTTTAAGCAACCAGGTTTCCTGCATTGCAGTAATAGTATGCTGGTTCGAATAAAAACCTTCCATTACCCCTGTAGGGAAACCCGCTTTGGGTATTATTACACTGGCGTTAGTTCCGGGGGCAGCGGGTGCATGAAAATGTGCCGCTGTAGTACCACTTCCAAGGCTTGAAAATCCAAGTATGTAACTTATATTTTTAGAAGCTGCATCATATACTCCCAAAATAAGGCCTATACCTGGCGATGCATTAGGGGGATTTTCCTGTGTACCACTATACGAGCCAATAAAAGGATAAGTGGTTGAAGTAAGTGCGTTTAAAATAATTTGTCCCCGTATTTCACCACCAGGAAAACCTGAAGTATGAATATTGGAATATACTAATCCATTTTTTAAAGAGGTCTCTTGAGGTTCGGTTAATACTACCGAACTTTGAAAAACTCCTTGCATTACCCCAACAGGAAAATTAGTAAATGGATGAATAACACCGGCATTGGCACCAGGACCAGCAGGTGCATGAAAATGTCCGGCTGTAGTAGGTGATCCTAAATTTCTAAATCCAATAGCATAATTAAGCACATTTGTAACATCATTGTAGTTGCCAACTACAGCGCCTTGCGCCGTTGATCCATTAGGTGGATTTTCCTGCCCGCCCGACATGGGAACGCCAAAACTGTAAACAGTAGCTTTAACTGTAAAACTAAGGCCTAGCAGTAAAAGAGAAAATAATACTGCTTTTTGAAAAACGTAAATTTTTGTTTTCATATCCGTAAATTTAATTGGTGACGAATTTTACGGCTTTTTCATAGATAAGAAGAAATTCAAACGCTGCTACTCACTACAAGGGGGATTTAAAATTAATTTTTTTAAATTAAATATCATAATTATTTTGAACCAGGCTTAAGTACTTCTATTTAACTTCTCTTGCGTCGCACACTTATACCGCAACAAGTATTGCAACAAAAGAAAACATTGTCAAAAAACTTCCCTGCAGTTCACCTATTAAGTTTAAACAACCGGTACAAAAACCTATAACTTTAAATACACTATCTATCTAAAAAAAAATTTTCATATAGTTCATGTATAAACCCTGCCGTACTTTTTTGTTCATAATTGTTTTAATATTTTTATTTGATAGCCAGTCATATGCTCAGTCAAAAGTTACACCCGACCTGGCAGCACGTTTTCAAAAATTAAG
>JBBSJX010000277.1:0-5785 GCA_038256825.1 Chitinophagales bacterium | reverse complement strand
TGCATTGATAATGCCAAAAAAATATGGTGGGATCTTAGGGTGCATCCATTTTTCAACACCGTTGAATTCAGGATTTGCGATGTGCCAATGACCATAGATGAAACCATTGCCATTACAGCGCTTTTCCAGGCAATTTGCGCCAAACTGTATAAACTCCGCAGCCAAAACCTCAATTTCATGATTTACCCGCGCTTGTTTATAAACGAAAACAAATGGCGGGCCGGACGTTACGGGATCGACAGTACCATGATAGATTTTGGAAAGGAACAGGAAGTGAACTCCAGGGTACTTATTTATGAGCTACTCGATTTTGTTGACGATGTAGTGGATCACCTGGGAAGCCGCCATGCCATCTCCTTTGTTCACAAAATTTTAGAGCAGGGTACCGGCGCCGATCGCCAGCTTGCGGTTTTTGAAGAAACCAATAATATGGTGAGCGTGGTGGACTATGTGCACGACCAGTTTCTAAAAGTTTAGCATTCTATTTATGCCGGGCATTTTAAAAGTCTTTTTTTAGGTAACAGGGTTTTGTACCTCCGGTTTAGCATCGTTGCGTCGCATTACGTTCATCATTTGGTTAATTATGTAGCCTTTTTCAAAGAACTTAATTAGGTGACCCGCAAAAGCATTTACTGTTCTGTGTAAATGCTTTTTTTATTGGAGGTAGTATTACGTGAGCTCATATTTATGTAATGGGTAGTTAATGCATATTAACACCACCAAATCCGGTATTTTTAATAAAACTGTACCTTTGCGCCAATGAGTTTGAAAAATAAAAAACAGGTTCGCATTGCATTATTAGACCTATATGATGGGGTGGATAACCAGGGAATGCGTTGCATCAGGGAGATTATTAACCAGTGGAAAGAAAGCATACCAAACAACGTTGTTTTGGATGAGTTTGAGGTGAGGTTAAAGCAGGAATTACCCGGCACCGGTTACGATTATTATATTTCATCGGGCGGCCCAGGCTCACCTTTGGAAGGTATTGATAGCCCATGGGAAAAAAATTATTTTGCCTGGCTTAAAACCATTGAGGATTATAATAACAACGAACAAAATACGGAGAAGAAGAATGTATTTTTTATCTGTCATAGTTTTCAACTGGCTGCAAGGCATTATAATATCGGAGAAGTTCGTAAACGTAATTCCACCGCTTTTGGCATCTTTCCCATCCACATGCTATCACACGGTAAAGAGGAAACACTATTTGATGGTTTAAAAGATCCCTTTTATGCAATGGACAGCCGCGATTATCAGGTGGTTTCACCCAACACCAGTCACATAGCAAAAATGGGCGGACAAATTCTTGCAATCGAAAAAGAAAGACCACATGTACCTTACGAAAGGGCCATCATGGCTTTTCGCTTTAATAAGTATTTTATCGGCACCCAATTTCACCCCGAAGCTGATGCCATAGGTATGAGTATGTACCTGCAGCGCGAAGACAAGAAAAAAACCATTATTGAAAACTATGGCGAAAGCAAATGGAATAACATGATTGAAAGGTTAAACGATCCTGATAAAATTATGTGGACTTATAGCCATATACTGCCTAATTTTTTAAATGGCGCTTTAAATGGTCATAACGGGTAAGTAATAACAGAACTTATAAAAAGCAAACAGGGTATTAATTAGACTAATATCCTGTTTTTTTAAATCATTTTTATTAAACATTTCATCAACCAGCCATTATGATACCTGAAATAAGAAAGAAGTTTAATGAGGAATTTACTGAAGAAACTTACCAGGCATATTTAAAGGAAATGGATGATAAATATCCCGGAGGTATTTCATTTCGTGTGGCTGAAACGCCGGTATTTTGCGATAAGGCGTTTACGCAAAAAATGATTTCCGCATGCGAAAGCATTGTAGATGTAATTGCGGCTCCAAACTTCAAAAGCGATTCTGCTAGGGCAATCCCTGCCAACGTTCACGTACCCAACGAGAATGACCATACCCATTTTATTGCATTTGATTTTGGCGTGTGCGAAAACGAACAAGGAACACTTGAACCGCAACTAATCGAAATGCAGGGCTTCCCCACCCTGTTTGCCTTCCAGGTATTGCAGATAGCAACCACGAAAAATTATTTTAATATACCGGCCAATTACAGCGCCTACCTGAATGGTTATGATGAAAAGAGTTATTTAAAATTGTTGAAGGAAATAATATTAGGAAATGAAGCGACTGAAAATGTTATACTTCTAGAAATTTTACCTCAGAACCAAAAAACAAAAATCGACTTTTACTGTACGGAGCAATATGTAGGAATAAAAACCGTTTGCCTTACCGAACTAATACAAAAAGGCAGGAAGTTGTTTTATTTAAATGATGGAGAAGAAACAGAAATAAAACGCATTTATAACCGTATCATATTTGATGATCTTCAACAACAGTCCGCTGAAATACAGGAAAAAGGAAAATTATTACTGGAAGACCTGGATGTTGAATGGGTGCCACATCCAAACTGGTTTTATAGGATAAGTAAATACACCCTTCCTTTTATTAACCACCCCAACGTACCTGAAACAAAATTTTTAAGCGACATTAAACAAATGCCCACCGACCTGGAAAATTATGTTTTAAAACCATTGTTTTCGTTTGCTGGCCAGGGTGTGGTGATTGATGTTACCCAGGCCGACATTGACGAGGTTAAAGACACTGAGAACTGGATATTACAGAAGAAAGTAAAATATGCGGATGTTATCAGCACGCCCGATGTGCCTGCAAAAGCTGAAATACGTATATTTTATTTTTGGAAAGATGGTGATGCCCGGCCGGTAGCTACCTGTAACCTGGCACGTTTAAGTAAGGGCAAAATGATTGGTGTGCGCTATAACGAAAATAAAACCTGGGTTGGTGGCACAGTTGCCTTTTTTGAAAAGCCATAATAACGGATCCCTATCAATAAAAGTTCAGTAAAGTTGTACCGTTGCAGTGTGCGACGCAACGGCTGCTGAAAAGCGCTTTGAAGCCGGCTACCAAAAAAATAAATTATTACAACATCTTTATCAACAATTTTTCCAGCTCTTTTTTTTCAACTCCCTGTGCAACTACTTTACCTTCTTTATTTATTAAAAAAGTAGAGGGAATATACTGGAGGTCCCAGGTTTTGCTAAGTTCGTTTCCATAAGCTGCCTGAGTATCAATAACCTGTTTCCAATCCATTTTGTCCTGCTCAATTGCCTTAAGCCACGAAGCGGGATTTGCATCGATAGAGACACTTAAAATTTCGAACCCCTTACTGCTGTATTTTTTATAAACGGGAATAATGGCCCTGTTATTTATCCTGCAAGGGCCGCACCACGAAGCCCAGAAATCTATCAATACCACCTTGCCTTTTAAAGATGACAGGCTGGTTACAACACCTTTTGCATTGGGTAACGCAATATCGGGGGCAATGCTGCCAATGGATGGTTGTGCAATTGCTAAAACATTTAAACCCAGTGTAAAAGCGATTGCTGAAAAAAATTTCTTCATGACCATGCTAAGGTAAATGATGATTTTACAATTATGTTTTATTAGCACATAAACCGGTTGTTAATGTTTGAATATTGTACGTGATAAAGTGTGTGATCTTAATTTACAAACGTCCACCAAATGCCCAAACGGATCCACAATCCCTGGGTTGGATAATGTTGAACAGCAATATTTTCTTTTGTAAATCCAATATTTCCGGGGCTAACGCGAAGCGCATTTAGGTTTTCGGCCCTTACAAATGCCCTGAAACTTTTAATATTAAAGTCGAAAAACGCATTGATGACCGGCCGGTTGGTAACGGTATAATTTTCCTGGTAAAAAAACTGGCCGATAAAAGGTGAATAATTATCAGTTTTAAAGGCACTATGATAGCGCACTTCCAAACCAGTAGCCAGGTACAAATTTTTGTAAAGATTGGCCTCCAGGTTTATACGGTTGTTGGTATAAAATAATGGAATGTTTACCGGCGGGTTGCCTGTTTCTTTTTGCAAGTGCACCTCCGACGATATACTCCACAACCTGGATAACTTGAATAATTTTTGCCCCGAAATATGCAGAATATTAAACAGGGTTCCCTCCTGCTTTGCTGAAAAGAAATTATCGAAATAAGTATAATTACTTACCAGGTAATACTCGGCATTGAGTGAAAACTTACCGGCCTTATTTATTATTGACCCAAAAAGACGGGTAGTATTTTCCTTATTAAAATCAGGCGAAGTAATTACGGGAAAACTGCTTTCTCTTCTAAATACGAATGAAGGGCTACGGTTTACATTTTGGAAACCCAGTTGAATAGAACCCAGTTTGGGTCCTAATTCTCTCTGCAAACTTACCTGCGCATCATAATCCGCCGCATTAAGGCCGGCCAGGTAAAACTGGCCGTTGGCAATAATATTCCACTTTTGATTACGGGTACGGTTTCTATACTCTCCACTTAAATAGGCGTTATAATAGTTTTTTGAAAATGCAGTGAAATTTCCTGAGAGGTTTTGTATACCTGCCCCTACCCTTATAAACTGGTTCAGGTTGTTTTTTTCGGGAAAAGAAATGATGCTGAAATCGTTCACCACTTCGTTCCAGACATCTTTAAAATCTACCGTATCTTTTAAAAGTGTGTAATTAAAAAACTCCCTGTACTCCGCTTTTTTGGCGCTATAAATTGCCTGGTCTAAAAACTCAAACTGTTGTTTGGAATATTTAAGGGTATGCTGAAAACGTATACGTGGATAAAACAAGCGAAAGGTGGTGCTATCATTAACAATAATGGAATCCTTCTGGCCAAAATCATACTGCTGTTTGTACAAAAAAATACTCTCTCTGTAAATATTGCCGGTATTCACTTTCGTATTAAAAAAGTTCCTCCCGGCTAAAGGGTCGCCGCCCAAACGGGTGGGTATTAAAAATCGATCGCTAAAACGGTTATCATCCAGTAAAGTATCAAAACGAATACCCCCGTTTTCGGACGATAATAATTTGTTGGTTATATAAATACCGTACGAATGGTAACGCCTGTTTTTACTGGTGTAATTACCATTTATTCTAAAACTATTGTGGTTTGTATTTTGATTTTTAAAACTTCCCGGCGAGTTAATAAAGCGGTATTGAAAGGCCAGGTTAAAATCGGGATTTACATTTTGGGTATGCACAATATTTACCATCTGCTCCGATTTTCCTCCTAACATATACCCCAGCTCAGTGTAAGGCCTGTTGGTTTGGTAAAACCGGGTGTCCTCAATATTTAACCGGTAAATATCGTACGCATGAAAGCCCGGATCCCAACCGGGCTTAAGGTTAGGTTTAAATAACAACGACCGGGCGGCGGTTCCAAAATTACCCAGGCTTACATAGTCGGCCGGCACAGGGTAGCGTCTGCTAAAATCATTAATGGTGCTGTCAAGGTATAACACCCGGGTACTATCGTAGAGTTTATAATAAATACTAATAGAATCCTTCAGGTCGTCCCTTCTTTTAAAACCAGTATCCTGGCGGTTGGCCTTGGGTATTACTCTGCCATTTCTATCGTATTGCACATTGGGGTCGGGGGTAGATCCTGGCCGGTTTAAAACAGATCGGTTTTGTGCATTCAAAGTAGCCACACCAGCCAACAGCGATACAAGTAAAAAAATACAAAAATGTAATTTGGCTTTATGGTTCATTTAATTAATCTGCTATAAATAAGACACCGCAAAGTAACGGCAATCCTTTAAACAAAAGCCTAAATATGGCTGACGCCAAACAGCATACCTTTCGTTCACTACCAGTAATCAACCCCAATATTTCAATAAGTAGTTTTTGGTTACCG